>JAZDMM010000090.1:0-3531 GCA_043800965.1 Microcaldota archaeon
GTGAACGAACGGAATCAAACCGGTTAACCCGAGAAGCAAGCCGTAAGCAAAAGCTAACACGTCCATTTCAACCGCCTTGAATCCCGCTTGCGCTAACTAATTGAATCGAGTCCCCTCGTTTCACGCCTGAAAAGCACACGAAGTCGCTCGGCTTAAGCGCGTAAACGTCGGCGTATCCCTCGGCCATTTGCCTGGCTAACGCGGGGCTGACGTAAACGCCATAACACTCGTTTCTACAAAAATAAAAGTAAACGCCGCCGTCTTGCTTCACCGACTGCTTGACTACCCAGCCGCACTCCCTACCCAACTCCTGCAAGCCGACTGCGTAGTAAAGGGCGGCTAGCGAAACGCAACTCAATAAAATCAGGGCGGCCGTTCTACCCTCGTTCACTTTGAAACTCCGAGGCGGCTTTGTAACCGAAGTACTTATTTAAGCGTGAGTTAAAATAACTTCATGCGAAAGCTCGTTCTAATCAGTTTTGCGTGCATTTTGCTTTTATCACTGATTGCCGGCGAAGCGACCGACCGAGCGCAGCAGGACACGCCGGTTGAACTCTCGTTCAAAGACTACCAAAAAGAATTCACGATAACCAACGATTTGAATTCCGGCTCTCTGCTAACGCGCTTTGACGACGACACCGGCTGCTTTGAATTCCTCGAAAGTTGCCCGGGCTGTTCTTTGGGACGCTTTACGGACGCGCTAACGCCGTATGAAACGGATTCAAACTACGCTAAATTCCTGGTTCAAGTAAAGCCCTTGTGCGGCGTGTGCACCAAGCCAGGTTTTTATTACAGCAAGATGGTTTACTCCTTCGCGAACCGGCCTGACGTTCAGCATGAAATCCCGCTAATAGTAAAATGCGATGCGGACGTCGTTTTCCTTACGAACTTGGAAATCCTTTCAACTAACACCGAAGGCCCTCCGGCGGATGTTACCTTCAACGAATTGAAAACAAGCTTGAATGACTGGGTAAACCAGCTGCGAAGCGAAGGCAAAGGCGTTTGGGTAGTTGACTTGAGCGACGCTGGGACCACAAATAACTTGGGCGTAAAAATCAGGCAAGGCGGAGCGCCACTGCAAAAAAACGAAGTTACGGTGGCAAGAGGCGTGGCAGCTGAAGCGATCAAGAAAACGCACGAGCTCTCTGGCAACAAGTACGTTGTAATCGGAGGCGGCGTGGACGTCATCCCGATGCCTTCGTTGGATGGAGACGCGATAGGCTTCGTCGAGTACAACAAAGATAAAAACCCGAAGCCTCAACTTTCCGAACTGGCCAAGGGAACTCCACTCAACGACTATTGTTATCTAGTGAACGGCTATACCGGGAGCTCTTGCTATTCGCTGTTTCAAAAAGGCGCAAGCGAATACTCGAACGGCGTAATCATCTCGAGAATGCTCACGGAAAAAGTGGATTACGGGGTTTGGCCTTTCGGAAGATTAAGCGTCAAGCGCCGGCTGCTTGACAAAATGCTGAAGACTGCCACGGAATACCGGGAAGTACCCCAAAAATTGACCATAATCGGCCAGCACTGCGGCTCGTTCAACATGGACAGTTGGAAAAAGTATCGGTGTGGTTCGAGAACAATTGACGACTTGTTAAGAATGCGCGTTCCAACGACGCAAGATTACTTGTCGCCGTACACTTGCGACAGCGGCTATTTAAATGAGTGCAACGTCAACTCACTTCTCGAAGCAATAGGGCACGAAGGCATTTTGTACGTCGGCTCGCACGGCAGCGGAAAAGAGCTCGCGTCCACCGCATTGTATTACAAGACGAGCACGTTCGCTACTGCGCTGACGTTGGTAAAAGACCCGACTTTAAACGACATGCAGAAGATGATAGGCAACAACCTCCCGGTTTTCGGATCACAGCGGATAATGAGTTATAAAACCATTGAAAACGTCGAATTCAACGGGGGCATGCACGTTTACCTGGGCTGTTTTGCAGGAACCCCAGACTACGTGACTTCCTTGTTGTGGGCCGGAGGGAAAGTTGACCAGGCAGGGGAAGAAGCGACGGTTGACAACGACGTGGCCATGCGCGCGCTTTACAACGGCGTGGCGGCGTTGGTTGGTTGCACGCGCGTGGGACGCGGCATCGTAGCTCCAAACCTGGTCCTCGAACTGGTGGGAAATCACGAAACAATAGGCGAAGCTTTTGATACCTTCAAACGCGAGCAAGGACGAAACTCAGACTTGGGAGCTTACAACAAATACAAAGCTGAAGGCAGATACGATACCCTCTGTCACCAGCTTTACGGCGACCCGACGATTCGCCTCGTAGAAGCAAGTTAAAAAAGACTACTGAGGTAATTAACGGCATGGACACATGGAAGTGGATTGCGGTTCTCGTTGTCATTTTAGTTGCTATATTATTGCTACAGCAAAGCATTGCCCCGGCAACGCAAGCTACGCCAACTCCGGATGCTGCAATCACTGCAGTAAACGGAAAAACACCGGGTAGTCCGTGCGAAGCAGGTGAAACCGCGAGTGTCTCCTGCAACGGAAACACGCTTGTTTTCCTAGAGTGCGAGAACAGTGTTTTAGCGGTTAAAAACCGCAACTGCGGCGAATCTTCGTGCGCGAATGTAAATGATATTTTCGCGTGCATTCAAGACGTCAGCGGATTGATTGATGCAACGCCAACTTCCGGGCCTGGCGCTTCAATCGAGCCATTGCTGAAAAGCGGTTACTGTGGTGATGCAATTTGTTCTACCAAGGAAAGCTGTGACTCGTGCGCTTTTGACTGCGCTTGCGGCGTTGGCGAGTTCTGCGACACGCGTTACGGCGCGATTTGCAGGCCTGCTGAAGCGTGCGGCGACGGCATTTGCACTGACAAGGAAACCGCTGACTCGAGCTGTTGCCAAGACTGCGGTTGCTTAACCGGCGATATTTGCCCTATCGACGCCGGGAAATGCATTGAACCGCTTTACTTGAGTGAAAGCGATTACGAGCCCGCGTTGCAGGGCCGTTTCCCAAGCGGCTTCACCATCGTGTCTAGTGCGGATTATTCCATTGGCGGAGATGCGTTCAAGGAAGTGCTGGTTGAGGACTCGACCGGTATTCTGTGGATCGTTTATATTAATGCACAAGCGGAAATAGAATTAGAAGTTTCGACTACTTGACAATTGCAGCGCTCTTCATTTTCGCGGTCAAGCCGCGCGTTATTGACAAGCGCAGCTTGTCTCCTTTCTTTGCTTTCCTGCACGGCACAGCTTGAATTCCCGGCTTCAAATCCAGTGCAATGCTGTGCGGCACTTCAACCATTGCCAAGCCGTTCGAAAACCCGACGCACTTCAACTCTATTTCCCGCGGCAAAACAAGAAAGCGGAAAACAATCAAGTAAAGCAACGCGGCTACAACAAACGCAATCAGTGAAACGAAACCCCATTCCAGGATGTAAAACGCCGCTGCGGCAAGCGCGAAGCCGATTATCAAGAACACCGCGGTTTTCTTCTCGAATGCCTTGAACTCGCGCTTTAACTGAACCGCGACGAACAACGAAAGAAATGAAGCCATAACTGCAGCGT
>JAZDMM010000106.1:0-3282 GCA_043800965.1 Microcaldota archaeon
GCCGTTCTTTCCTCTCGTCACTAACCGTTTTTTCCTTTAGCTTTCTTGCCTGCGAAACACGGGTTTTCTCCTTAGCCGCCGCAAGTTCTTTCTGTAAATGCGAGTATTCTCTCAGCACGTTCGGCAGCCCCGCTTCGAATGCGGTTAAGGAATCAAGGCGCTGCGCATACTCGCCTTCCTTGCCCGCGAACTCGCGCAACCGCGCTAAAAGTGCTTTACACTCGCTTTCGCCGTCAGCTGAATCCAAGAGAGCGCTCGCAGAGTTTTCAGCGTATTTTTCAGCTATCGCACTCTCTTTCTTCGGTGCAGCGTACGCGTATTTTCGCAAGAGCCTCTGCAGCGGATTCAATGCATCCGCAATCCTTGAACGGATTTTAAATTGCTGCGCGGTCAAGCGTTCCTCCCCGCGCTTCGCTTCCTGAAACTCTTTATCCAGTGCATCGTCCTTGGCTTCGGCTTTCAATCCGCTTTCTTCCTCCTTCACGCGCTTCTCGAACCCGGTTTGCAAGGCACGGCTGTTTTTCACGGCATCTAGTTTCGCGGTAATGACCGCACGCGCTTGAACCGCCCCGGTTTTTTCCCGTAAAGCGTTCTCGAGCTCTCTGGCGTGCGCGTCCACGCTCTTCATGCCCGTTGCAAAAGCACGCATTTCGTTCTTGAAAAAATGAAACAAATACCGGTTGTCTTTCGCTGTTTTAGTCGCATCAACTAAAAACTTGAGTAAAGCCGCGTGATACCCGGCGAGCGCGCGGTAATCGCTTTCCCCGGGTTCACTCAACGAATTCAAGAGCGCTGTTATCCTGGTTACGAACTGCACGCGCATGGATTCGCCGATATTGGCGTGGTCCACGCCGTTGCCTAGCCGCATTCGGCTTAATTTGCCTGCGAGTTCCTTTAGCCCTGCTAACTGCCCGCGAATTGACTCGATTGAAGCGCTTGCGCTTGCCGAAACGTCTAAATCGCGTTGTTCAGTTGACGCAAGCTCGCATTCAAGCCCGTCAATAGTGAAAGTCTTCGTTTCAAGCGTTTTTCCGCCGGCTTCATCCGTCTTGCGCTTGATTTTTTCGTTTACCCAGCTTAAAAATCCCATTTAAAACACTTCGAGCGGGCCCGTCGGCACTTAGTAACCGCGCGCCGCATTTAAATTATTGGGTGTTGCGGGCGGAAACAGCATTTTAAAAACAAGAGCGTTGATGCTTTAGTCGGAGGGGGATTTAATTGAAGCGTTTAATCCTAATTGTCTTCGCGTTTTTGTTTTTGTTCGGGTGCGTGCAGGAAGTCGAGAAACCGAGCCCTACGCCGCTGCCTACTGTTGCCGAGGTTCCCAGCCCGGTGCCGTCGCCCGTAATTGCGCCGAGCCCGACTCCGGTTCCGTCGGCTTACGCCGCGCCCCGCGACTTCTACTTCGGCCTCTCCGACGTTAAATACTACGGAAACACCCTAGAGTTCACGTTCGGCGGAGTGGAAAAAGAAAGCGCGGTCTACGTTGTCGGCGTAACGATTAAAAACGTGAAAGGAAAATTCGATTCGGTTAAAGTCGCTCGCGGTGAGTCCGGCCGCGTGGTTGCGCGGTCCCTGCCTTACTGCGGTGCGCAAGGAACCGAGTTCAAAGACGTTCAAGTGATTATTTCATACAATCCATTCGGCGGCATGCAAGGCAAATTCGACATTGGCTTCATTTCCGGAGTGTGCGGCTCGTCAACACCGCAAGCTTGCGCCGAAGGAGTAAAACTCTGCCCGGACAAGAAAACCCAGGTAAGCCGCGATCCGAACAACAACTGCAATTTCTTCGCGTGCCCGGCATTCGTTCCGTCGCCAGTGCCTTCCCCGTCGCCTTTAGTTTGCACTACCGACGTAATGGAATGCGCTGACGGTTCGTTCGTTGCTAGAAATCCGGGCAACAACTGTAATTTCATGCCTTGCCCTTAATTTTGCGAAAGAGTGCCGCCGTTTTTTAAAGCGCACGGCGGCAAAGCGCTTATTCCCGAAGGTTAGCGGGCTCTGGTTGTTCTGCTTCTGCGTGCAGCAGCCTTTCTTGCGGCCAATTAGTCCACCTCCTATCAAAATCAAACCTGGCCAGACTAGAGTAATTTCGTAATAATTTAAATACTTTTCCCAATTTTTTATCGATTTTCTACGAAATTCGAAATATTTTTATACTCCGGCGCGATAGCATTACTATGGACGCAATCGACGAAAAAATAATGGCGCTGTTGGAAAAGGATTCGCGCACTCCGAACATTGTTATAGCGGGCAAGCTCAAGATTTCGGAAGGCACGGTGCGCAACCGGATTCAGCGGCTCGTTGACGAAGGTGCGATTGCGCGCTTTACTATTGACCGCGGCAGCTTTGGTTTTTCCGCGCTCGCGTTGATTCGCACTGATGCCGGAACGCCTACCGGTAAAATCGTTAAGAAGCTGCTTGCGATTGACGGAGTTAAGACCGTGCGCGAAGTCACCGGCGATTGGGACGTGGTTTGCCGCATTCAAGTATCTAATGCCGAGCAATTCAACGATATAATAGAGAAAATCCGCTTGGTTCCGAAAGTGCTTGAAACCAAGTCCCTAGTTGTATTGAAATCACACTAGGCACCGCCAATTGTCGAAAACCGTTTCGCTTTTTGGAAAGCTTAATAAGAGTTAGCCGAGTTAGAGACGCTACCGACAAAAGTTGCTTTCGAGGTGAAGGGTTGCCATGGCTAGAATAGCGGTAAACGGATTCGGTCGAATAGGCCGTTTGGTTGTTCGCGCGGGTTTCAAGCACGGCTTTTTCAAGAAGCACGAGCTCGTGGCGGTTAATGCCCCGGACAAGGCAATGCAAATGGCTGACTTGTTCACTTACGATTCGGTTCACGGCAGGTGGCCGGGGAAAGTCAAGATCAACGGGCCGCACTCTTTCACTGTCGACGGAACGGAAATCCACACGCTTGAGGAAAGAGACCCGAGTAAACTCCCGTGGAAAAAGCTCGATGTTGACTTAGTGCTTGACTGCACCGGTGCTTTCCGGACCAAGGAAAAGTTACAGTCGCATATTGATGCCGGTGCCGGGAAAGTATTGTTGAGCGCGCCGCCTAAAGACGACATGAAGCAGTTCGTGAAAGGAATCAACGACGACCACTATCAAGGCGAGGAAATCGTTTCAATGGCGTCTTGCACCACGAACTGCCTTGCGCCCATGGTTAAAGTTCTACTCGACGACTTCGGCTTCAAGCGGGGTTTCATGACTACTGTTCACGCTTACACTAATGACCAAGTGGTTCTCGATTCAAGCCACAAGGACTTG
>JAZDMM010000131.1:0-2256 GCA_043800965.1 Microcaldota archaeon
GCCAAAAACACGGATTCGGTTTGGCGCGTTATTCCGTTGAACCTGCAGGTTCCGAGCGAGCCGCCGGAATTAGCTGTTCGTTCGCTTGAGCCGCAAGACAAGCTGGTTTTGCTTTACCCGCGTCAAAAAGGCTCGGTTGAATGGAAGCTGTTGTTTCCCGCGAACTTGAGCGACCAATTCTATTACTTGTTTAACGCGACAGTGCGAACGCTAGGCCGGAGCGAAGCGCTTACTTTCAAAGGAAAGTCGAGCGTCGAAGCGCAGCAACAGACGCAAATCGAGTTAAGCGACTGGTTTTCACTAGTCAAAAACAACGTATTGACCCTTTCGTTTTCAATTCGCAACACCGGTAACACGCGCGCTGACGCGGAATTATTCGTTGTCCTCGCGGGCCAAAGCAAAGCGCTTAATATTTCGCTTGAAGCTGGGGAAGCCAAGACGCCTTCCCTTGATTTTGAAAAGCCGGAGGGGGAAACCGCGTCCGGAGAGATTCAGCTCATAGTCGGCAAGCAGCTCATCAAGCAACCGATTCAAATCTCGATTCCAGCGGAACAACCGACTCCGTCCGCAGAGCCGATAGCGGACTTGGCTAAGGCCGCGCAAGAGGATTATTTGCCGGTAATCGCAATCGCGGTCTTGCTTGCGGTTTTAATCGTTGCAGCGCTCTTGGTTAAGCGGCGTTGAAAACCTTAAAAACTCGCGTCACCCAATTCGTTTTCCAAACGCGACTGTAGTCTAGTCTGGTAGGACGCTAGGTTGCCAATCTAGCAACCCGGGTTCAAATCCCGGCGGTCGCAATTACCACCCCTTTCTTTTCAAAAAGAACGCACACAAAGCAGAGCTTTGTGGCGCACGACAAATCTCGCAGGATTTGACGCGAGGTGCGGTAGTCCGCCAAAGAAAACACGTTATTTTTTCGTCCCCGGTTTTCGAACTGATTAAACCGTCATTCTTAAATTGCTTGATTCAGCTTTTCTTACAGGTGGTTTCGTTTGAATAAGTTTTTGTTATTGTTCGTTCCCTTGATTTTGCTTGCCGGTTGTATTACTCCCGAGACGAGTAATGCCCAGCCTACTGCGGTATTAGAGCCAACCGAAGGCGCGTCTCCGGGCGCGCAGCCGATTTACGCCGATGACGCCTCGCCGGTCATGTATTTCTACAGTGACTCGTGCCATTTCTGCATAGAGCAAAAGCCGATTTTAGAGCAATTGGCGCAAGAGAAAGGGTATAAAGTTAAGTTGATGAACGTCAAGGACCATCCGGGGTACTGGGAGCAGTTTAAGCTCGAGGGCACGCCTACTTTCATTGCCGCTAACGGCGACACGAAAGTCGGTTACACTAAAATAGAGGCTTTAGGCCCGTGGCTTAAGTCGCACGGTGCTCAGCTTGGTTAAACCGTTGGCTGTGGTTAACCCAAGTATTTTTAACCGCTTTTTGCAAAACAGTTTTACGTTTTTTACGGGAATTACGTTTAAGGAGGGTTTTTCATGAAATTAGACAAGAGAACAGTTGGCTTGGCGTCCGGCGTAATAGGCATTATCCTGCTTTTATTTTTGGCGCTGGTTATTTTGAAAGGCCCGTCAGACGGCGTAGTTTCGCCAACTGCAATTCCTTCATCGATTTCACTCAATAATCCCGAGGCAAAGGCTACGATCGATTTGTTTGTCATGAGTCAGTGTCCTTACGGCACCATGGCTGAAGCCGAAGTGTCGGCTGTTTTAGCCAAGTTTGGTTCCGACGTTAATCTGAACTTGCATTACGTTGTTACCGAAACCGCGCCGGGTTCTTTCCAGAGCTTGCACGGCCAGCCGGAAGTTGACGAGGACGCCCGCCAGCTTTGCATTAAGAAATACTACCCGGAAAAGCTGTTGGGCTATCTAGGGTGCGTGAACTCGAATTATCAAAACGCGGAATCGCTTTGGAGTGACTGTGCTTCGCGCCTTTCGATCGATACTTCTAAGATAACGGCTTGCGCAACAGGCGCAGAAGGGAAGCAATTACTTTCAGCCGAAGCAAAGCTGTCGTTCGAAAAGCAAGTGACCGCGTCCCCGACTTTCTTCGTTAACGGCGCAGCGTACGAAAGCAGCTGGGACGAGAGAACGCTGACCCATAATTTATGCGCGTTGATTCCCGAAAGCGAAACATGCCAGAACTTGCCGGAAGAGCCGCAAGTCAACCTTCTTATTGTCAGCGACGAGAACTGCGAGGCTTGCGATACTACCGTTCTCGAGGAGCAATTCAAACAAATGTTCTTCA
>JAZDMM010000001.1:0-4869 GCA_043800965.1 Microcaldota archaeon
GTAAATAACCCGGTTGTCTTCGGAACACTCAGTGCTTTGGTTTGAACTCGAGCCAGTCCTAACGTCAACCAAGGTGCTGCCTCCGGAATTAACGAGCGACGCCGGAAACCTTACTTCGTACGGGTCTCCCAACCGCGAAAAATCCGACCCGTAGTCCCCGAGGTAAAACACGTTTTGCCAAGCGGCTCCGTCATTCACTGAAACGTTGTAAGTCCACCGGTCCGCGGAATACGAAGTGACTCGGGCATCATCAACCGAAAGCTGGCTGGGAACAAAGAAATCGTCTTGACACGAGCCAAGAGTCGCGGTTTCTCGCGTAATCGAAATATCCTGGTAGCCGAATTCCCTGGCCTCGGGATAGAAAGTGAAGTCCAGACGGGAGTCCGGATAGAGCGCGGACGTAAAGTTTCCGGTAACGAATACCTTCTGCAAATCGAAAAACGCGTCCTGTTGAATCAGCCCCGAAATGTTCGCGTATATCTGCACCAGCTCTGCAAAATTATTGCTCGAAAAGAATGACGCGTTCGTGCAGTTCGCTATTGCCTGAAGAGTAGAGTTGTCCGCACCGGAGCCGAAAGCCACGGCGTAAATCTTGATGTAGTTGGTTCCGTTGTAATTGTACTGAGAATTGTTGTAAGTCTCGCAGGCGGAATCAATGGCATCCTGGCGCGCGCGCTCCTTGCGCAAAGTCTCGTTGTTGGTGTTGCAGTTAGGTTGGTAAGAGCACTTGTTCGCGTAGCCGTCTCCCATGAGAACTATCGCCCGGTTGCGCGAGGAGTTGCTTTGAGTCATAAGCATGTTGCGCGAAAAGATTATGGGGCAGGAATAGCACAAGTTTGGTGTCGCACCCGCCTCGTAATTGTCTATCGAAGCGTTCAAGGAAGAAGCGTCGCTGCTCAAGGGCTGGGTGAATCCCTCGCCGGGGGGAACGTTGTCGTGGTAACTGACTAGGCCGACTCTGTTTTTTTGATTCAGCAGAGTATCGTTTACGAACAGGTGGTCGAGCTGTATCGCCACTTGAATGCGGCTCAAGCCTGGCGCGCCCACAACGTCCTCATTCGCCATCGAATGCGAGCGCTCGGTGGTTAAAACAGCATCAACCGGGCGCTGGAGGCTTTGGTTTGAATAACCGATGCGCAAGGGAACTGTTTCCTGGCTTAAAACCTTCGAGTAATTCAAGCCCGCCGAAGAAAAAGACGCGCTTATGTTCGCTACCGGGATGAAAACGGTTTGAGTGGAATTGCCGGGCGTTGAATTGAAAACCGAAACATTGCCTATTATTAATTCAAATGAACCCGAGGAATTGAAGTGCAGGTTCGCGGTAACGGAAGACAGGTTGCCGGGAACATACGTTGAAGAGTAATAATTTATCAGCCCGTCTATGCCTTGGAAATAATGGCTGGACGTGTTTTCAATCCCGGGATTCAAGCGGGTGGTATTGTATGAAACGCGCAGGAAACCTCCGCCCACGTAGTGATTGAGCACGTTCGCGTCGGTAAAGTTAAGCGTAAAGAAATTATCTTCCCCGGGATTCACGTTCGCCAGGCACGCGGGAGCGGCTAGAGTCCACCGGTCAACCGAATAGTTGCCGGGCGTCTTGAACAAGGAAGCGCATAAGTCCCCGTTGACGTAAAAATCGAAATCGCTCCCTACATTAAGCTCAAGATAAATTTCCTTAGCCTGTGCCTCGCTGGGAATGCCGCGAATCGAGGAAGTCAAATTCCCTTGCCCCACGAACCCGCCGAAGAAATCGAATTTCTTCTCGTTTTTCCCGCCGAGTTTCTGCAGGAAAGCGCGTGAAACGCAGCCTTCAATCGGCAGTGATTTCGCAACCCCGGAAACGAACCGCCTGCTGGTCGCAAGCGAGTGAGTGGCTTCCGCATCGCTTGAATTGTACACAAGCTCGTCGCCGGCGTAAAGCGCCCAATCCAAATTCGGCGGAATCACATTGTCTAAAACGGATTTGGTAAGGTTTCGCGCAACATCCAAGTCAACGGGATCCCCGCTCGCCCAAAATCCGCCGACGATTTCGAGAATCGACTTGTCCACATCCGACCCGTCTAGAGTCCCATTTTGCATCAGCTGGGCCGCGTACGGCTCGCGCAAAACATCCCTGAGCTTTAGCCTAGCCAGCAAATCCACGGAATCCTCGGAAACCGAGTAAAGCGCGCCGTGCACGACCACCGGCGAAACTACGCTCTCGGAAAAAAGCAGGAGTACCGGGACGAGTATCAGAACTAGGAACAAGGCAACGCTTGCATCCAAACTAAAGGCTATTCCCTTACTCAACCCAAACCACCAGTGAAAACGAAACCGGCTTTAAACGCCCGGAGTTCAGCAGCGCAAGCCTGTTTGAAACCGACGCAGTTGAAAGCAAAGCCGGGTAGGAAGTGTATTGCATGGGCCAGCCCACCAGATTCACCACTTCATCTTGCGTTTTATCGCCAAACGCCGTTTGAAAAGTTGCGTTGAACTCTGTCAGGTAAAAAACTTTTCCGCCGCCGTACTCCCACGAACAAGCCAGGCACTGTTCCGGAGCGCCTTGAACCGAAACGAAAACCTCGAACGAGTCAAGCCACGAAGTCAAGCTGACATTCGAATAAAGAAAAGCAACCCCGTCACCAGCGCTTGAATTGTAAATGAAAAAGCTGGTGTTCGCAACCTCGCCTGCGAAACCGACGGAATCGTTAACCACTTGCACGCCAAAGCACTCGCTGTAGAACGGCGCCGCGTTATCCGACTCGCCAACCAAGACAAGCAAGCCGCCGTTAGCAAGAAAATCCTTTACTAAACCCAAATCCACTTCGCCCGCGGTTAATCCAGAATCCTGTAGTATTATCGAATCGTATTCCGACGCATTAGAAAAAAGCTGTTGAAACAATGCTGCGGCATTCCCCTCGAACTGGCTGCGCGAATCCCCGGCATCGACAATAGAAGGCGAATAATAGTCCCAAACCAAGCCCGAACCCGACAATGCATTGAAAACAGTTGCACTGCCCGCGGTAAGGTAAGCAGTCGGTGAACGAACTGCGCCGGACAAGACTACGGAATCGTTAACCGTCAAACTAAGCGAAAAATTATAGCCGCCGATGCCCAGCAAATACCCCGCCCGCTGCGCATCCAATTCCTTCAAGCGCATGAACTTAACCGGATTCAAAACGCGCGGCTCTGCTGCCAAACCCAAGCTCGAAACCGTATCCGGAGTCCAGTCCGCGGGATAACCCGGGCTTTTCAAAAGAATGTTAGCCGCCGCATCCGCCGAAGCAAGGAAACGGTCCTGCTGTTCCCGCGAACGAATCTTGTCTTGAGTGGAATTCCAGATAAACGAAGCGACAACCAGCAGCATAATGAATACGGTAACGCTCACCATCAGGTCTAGCGAAAACGTCTGGGCTTTACGAAAAGACAATCGTACCCCCCTCGTTCTTGATCAAGGACTCGCCTTTTGAAACTGTTCCGCTGAAATTCTCGGCCAACACCGGCAGCTCGCAAAACGCACCGTACCACTCCACGCGGACCCTGCGCTCGGAATCAAGCACTTGAACGTAATAATCCTGCGAGCCCGCGATATTGTTCGGCAAAACCATGACCGCGCTATAGCCGTCACCAATTGAAGCCGCGGAATTGATGTGGTACGCGACTAGCTGGCAAACCGAGTTACCGTCCATTCTCGCGCGCTCCGTGAAAGCGTAATCCTGCTGTTTTAATGAAACCGCCGAAAAAATAACGAGGACTATCAGCAAAATCGCAACCATTCCCAGTATTTCAATCGACATCTGGGCATGTCTCAAGAGAAACCACCTTCGTACACGCTCACGTTCACGAAAGTCACGCCGAAAGCGTCGCGCTGGGCCTTAACCGTAAGGTAATGCGGACCCGGAACCAGCTTGATCGCGTCAATATCCCCTTGAATGCTCCCGGAAGTTGAAGCAAAAACGTCTGTTACGCCGTAAGGCCGCTCAAGCCGGACATTGACTTCGTTGTTTTGCAAAGTAATCGCGCTCACGCCGGACGGGACATCGATTTTGACTATGAACTGGGCAGGCGGGCCTTGAACCAAAACCAAGTCCGAAGCATCCGCTATTCTGGAAACCAGTTGCTTGGCGAAACCAACCCGTAAATCGTCTTGAGTCGAGCTGTTAACCGAAGTAACGAATAGCCACAGCGGCAAAAGGATTGCCAAGCTGACGGTTAAAATCGCTAGGTACTCTACAGCCGCCTGGCCTTTCATGCTCTTCATTACTCAACCCGCATTAAAAAACCCGATTCCATACCTCAAGTTTAAATGCCTTGAACGAATAATCCCGTTATGAAAATACGGCTCGCCAAAAACACCGATTTAAACGCAATCGCCAAGCTTAACGCAACTGTTTTTCCGCAAACCCCACTCAAGCAATCGGTAACAGTGTTTAGGAAAGCATTCAAGAACCGGATTGCAACAGCTTGCTTTGTTGCCGAGGAAAACAGCAAGCTGGTAGGCGCCGTAATTGCTGAAAAGAAAATCAGCTTCACTCCAAACACGTCTTACATTACCAGCTTTTTTGTTGCGAAAAAACACCAGAGAAAAGGCATCGGCACCGCGCTGATGAAAAAGTGCCTGGCTGCGCTAAAGAAAAAGAGAATTAACAGCGTTTCGCTTACGGTCTATACGAATAACGACAAGGCAAAAAGGCTGTACGAAAAAAACGGATTTAAGCTGTTCCGCTTCGTTTACCTCAAGAAGCTTTGAGCCTATCCGCTTTAAAAACCGCGGCAAACAAAAGACAATAAACGGGCTTCAAACAATTCCCTTGCAAGCGCAAGGTCTTGTTCATTAAGGTCTATTCCCGTGGCTTTTCCAACGCCGTTATCGACAGCCCACTTCTCAAA
>JAZDMM010000002.1:0-4008 GCA_043800965.1 Microcaldota archaeon
CAGGACCGCGGCTTTGTTTTAATTCAAAATACTAGGCCGGTTACTTACGCGGCGCTGCCGGTTATGGAAGCCCTGCATACTCTGAAGAAACAGAAGCAGGAAGAGCTTGACGGCGAAATCGCGAAAATCGACGACTTGGGAAAACGGCTCGAGGGAAAAATCAAAGCAAGCCCGTTGCCGGATTTAGATGCAGGCGAAACCGTTTGGACGCTCAAGGGCCGTAAGGCGATTTACTCCAAGATAGGCGCGATGATTGCGAACTCAAAGAAGCGCGTGTTAATCGCGAGCACTGATGAAGGACTTCGCAGGAAATTGAAGATTCACTTTAAGGAAATAGAGAAAGCCAGGAAAAGAGGCGTTAGGATTAATTTCGTTTCCAAAACCGATTCGCCGGAAGCCGTTAAAATCGCGCACGGATTGTTTAAGTCCGAGCTGCCGGCGCGGATTGTGGTTGCCGACGACCAGGCATTGTTGTTTTTGAGCGAGCACGCAGCTGACGCGGACGAGGAAGTAGGATTGTGGATGCAGAACCCGCGCCTTGCCGAAACCCTTCACTCGCTTTCAACCCGTGGCTGAAAATGTTTTGGGTAGACGTTTTAATAGTTGCTCTTGCTTTCGCTATTCTCTTAAAATTCCCCGAGTTCTTGCACGAGGCAATCAGCTTGTTCACGGACAACCCCGGCTATTGGGTTCTGGTTTTCCTGATTGTCTACGTCGTTTTCTGGCTTTAAAGCAATAATTAGCTATTTCGACTTTTCTTCGCTTTCTTCAACCGGCTCTTCGCTTTCCGAGCCGGCGTCTTCTTTCGACTCCGCTTCCTCGCTTTCTACAGCCGGCTCTTCCTCTTTTTCCTCAGCCGCTTCTTCTGACTCGGTTTCTTCGGCCGCAGCCGCTTCGGCAGCTGCCTTGGCTTCCGCCTTCCTGCGCTCGCGCGTTTCAATCGGAAGTTCAACGGTTTCCTCGGTGTCAAAGAACTCCTTCAACTGCGTCTTGCGTATTTCAACGCGGCGCAGCGGCGCGATTTTCTTTAGCTTGCCCGCGAGCTCTGCCGAAACCTTGTTGTATAAAAGAGCTTGAATGAATTCCCCGAACTCTGTTTTCGCAACAAGCGCGGTTACCTCGTCCACCAGCGCCTTGTGCAAAGCTTTCTTCTGCCTCTCGCTGCACGGACTATTGGTGATAACCAACGCCTTTACGCGGAACTCCACCTCGTCTTTAGACTTGACGTTAAAAACAACTTCCATCGTGTCCCGGCGCCTGCGTACGAGAGTGCTCAAGTACTCGCGGGAAATCTCGTGGCCGATGAATTTTGTGAAAGCGTTCTTTCCTTTGATCTCGTAAACGCGTAGTTTGACGGTAGCGTACATGTGCGAAATGTCGCGTGTAATGTCCTTAAGCGGGAAAATGATGATGCGATTCATTAAAGCCGAGTCGTCGGAAGCCGGAATCTCCGCAATCTGCCTCTCGCCCAAAAACTTGGGGGAAACCAGGGAGTACCAAGTCTTGGACTTCCACGAATCAATCATTTTCTTAGCTGCCATTTCATCACTTTACCAATAACGCGGCTTGATCCGGGTCGTACTTCCAGTCCGCAGGCAGTTTCTTGCCGCGGTAATAACGGACGAGCCTCTTGATTTTCGATTCTATATGACCAAGCTTTACCCGATTGTGAATGTCGCGCTTGTTCTTAGCCAAGTGCTTGCGCACAACAACCGCTTTCTGGATCAGGTCCATCAAGTCCGCGGGGTAATCGCGCTGTAATTTAAGCTCTTTAAGCAAAGTGCTCAAGCTCTTGCCTAAAACCGCTTTAACGCTCGGCACGCCGTGCTGGTCGCGCAAAATCAAGCCAATCTCGGCCGGGTTCTTGCCTTCCTTGAAAAGCTTTTCAACAGCTTCCTTGACCTTGGCCTCGTCAAGCCTGACCCAAGACTTTGCAGCGCTGTCTTTAGGCTTGTGCGACTTTGCCTTTCCTTTTTTCCTAGAATGCATTCTCGCCATTTTTAAAATACTCCGTAATCCAGACGCGTTAAAGTCGGGAATAAAAAGCGGTATTTACTATGCTTGAGAGAGTTTAAAAACTTAATTACCCGCTTTGAAATCAACAGTTAAGGATTCTCCCTCCTTGAAAATAACTTTAGCCGCTTTTGAAACGCCTTTCAAATCCGCTTCAACCTGCTTCAACAACGCAATCGAATACGCGGGAGCCGTAATCGTTAACTCGCTTAACTCCTTGTTCAATGCCATGGCCTTCTCTGCCTTGGCTTGGCGTACTAAAGACAGCGCGGAATGAAGCAATTCAACTACCTTGACGTCCTCGCCGGACTTTGCCTTAACCTGTTCAGGCCACTTGCTCGAGTGAATGCTTTCCCCGCCGTACAGCGAAGAATAAATTTCCTCTGAAGCAAAAGGCGCTAGCGGAGCCAGCATCTTCAACACATCGCGCAAAACCAGCTTCAGGCAGTACTGCGCCGCCTTCTTCTTTCCCGCGTCATCGCCGTAAACGCGGTACTTCACGTCCTCCAGGTAATTATCGCACAAATCGCTCCAGACAAACGCGTGCAGCTTGGAAATAGCCGCGTAAAAATCGTAAGCTTCCATGGACGCGGATATACCGGCAACCGCTTCGCTGAACTTAAGCAACAGCCACTCGTCAACAACGGTAAGCTTCGGCTTGTCCGCTTCGTCAAACTCGTAACCTTCAGTCAGTTTTTCCACGAAACGGCTCGCGTTCCACAGCTTGGTCAAAAACGCTTGCGCCCGGTCAACGTCTTTCATGAAAAACGCGTTATCCTTTCCGGTATTCCCGCTAAGCGCAGCCCACTGGCGAAGCGCATCAGCACTCGTTTTCGACATCACATCCTTGGCTTCAACGAAATTCCCCAAGCTCTTGCTCATTTTCTTGCCGTCGGAACCGAGAACCATTCCGTTAATCAGTATTTCATCGAAAGCGCGCTTTCCAGTCAAAACTCCGCAACGGAAAATAGTGTAAAACGCCCAAGTGCGAATGATGTCGGTTCCTTGCGGCCGCAATTGAGTTGGATACAAGTCCTTGAATTGCGGCGAATCCGGCCAACCGCTCACTATCAACGGCGTAATGCTGGAATCCACCCAGCCATCGCAAACGTCTTGCACTCCCTTCAAAGCGCCGCCGCACTTGCACTTGCCGGGCGGAGTGTCCTTGCGCGGGTCAACCGGAAGTTGCTCCGGCTCTGGCGCAACAATTTCCCCGCACTTGCCGCAATACCAGAACGGAATCGGAATCCCGAAAATGCGCTGGCGGCTGAAGCACCAATCCCACTCCAAACCGTCAACCCAGTCGCGAAGCAATTGCTTGTGGTGCTCGGGAACCCACCGCATCTCGTCAGCGTACTTCAAAACGTCTTGCTTGCTCTCGCTTAACTTAATGAACCACTGGCGCGAGCTGATCATTTCTATTGCATGCTTGCACCGGTCGTGAATCTTAACAACTTGATTCAACTGCTCTTGCTTCAACAGCTTTCCTTCATCCTTCAACTGAGCGAGAATCTTTTCGCGCGCTTCCTTTGCTTTCAAGCCGTTGAAATCACCGGCGTTTTGCAGCTTGCCGTCTTCGGTGAACGCCTCTACAACCGGGAGTTTGTGGCGGTAAGCCCAGACAACGTCTTGCGAATCGCCGAAAGTGCAAACCATGACAATGCCGGAACCGAATTCCTTATCCACGTCTTCGTCGGTAAGAAGCGGAACCTCTTGATTGAAAACCGGCACGCGGATTTTCTTTCCAGCCAGCTTCTTGAAACGCGCGTCACTCTGGTGAAACAATACGGCAACGCAAGCATGAAGCATTTCCGGCCTCGTAGTTGCTATTTCCAATGCCCCGCCGTCAACCAGCTCAAACGAAACATAATTCAGCTTTGTTTCCCGCTCTACGTCGTTCGTTTCCGCCTTTGCTATTGCACTAACGCAATGCGGGCACCATAAAACCGGGTGCTTGCTGAACGAAACCAATCCTTTTTCAAACATTTGCAAGAG
>JAZDMM010000130.1:0-2618 GCA_043800965.1 Microcaldota archaeon
AAGCCGACTCTAGACAGCCCGCAAAAAGCGCCGGCATTAAGCATGTTTTACCCGGGCGCGAGCCTGGAAAAAGCGGGTTTTGAAGTCGAGTACTCGGACGAGTTTCAACCCGCGCTCGAGAACAATGGATTTGGCTGGAAAAGCCGGGGTAGTCGCGTTGCATAAAGGAAAAGCGTTGAATTTCGCTAGTTCACCGCGCTGGAAGGCGGTTGGCCGGTTTCAGCGCTGTTACGTCAGGCACAATGCATTTGCTTATTATTCACTTTCGTTGTAAGGTAATTGCATGGATTTCAAGGAAGTCGTGAAAAAAAGGCGTACTGTCCGCAAGTACACTAGTGAAGATGTCAGCGTTGAGCGCATTAAGGAAGTGCTGGAGGAAGCGGTTTGGTCTCCTTCTGCGTGCAACCGCCAGCCGTGGTACTTCGTTATAGTGAAAAACCCGGAATTAAAGCAAAAAATTGCTTCAATGGCGTTTAATTTGCCGCAAATGAGGAACGCGAGCGCTATTCTCGCGGTTTTTTCCGACTTGGAAAAGTACTGTGATTCATCCACGCGCAAGCAAGTAGAGGAAAACAAGTATTACCACATTGATGCCGGAGTTGTTCTGCAAACCATTTCACTATCGGCTTTCGACAAGGGCTTGGGCACGTGCATTGTCGCAGGCCGGCTGCCTAAAAAAGAGATTCGCGAAACCCTTGGAGTACCGGACAACTATGCATTGTGCGCGTTAATGAGCTTCGGCGTGCCTGACGGTGAAGCCCCCGTTGCTCCTGAACGCGATTCGACTGAAAAATACTTTGACGTGGACGAGTATTCACCGGAGAACAAGAGCAGGAAAGGCAAGACAGACCAAAGCGCGTGGTCTCAAGTCACCGGAAAAATCAAGAAACACTTCCTGAAACACTGAATTCCTAACCAAAAACAAACCCTTAAAAGCTTAATTACCGGTATAGGCAATTATTGATTGTTTTGGTGGTAGCGCCTTTTTCTGAAACGCCGGTTTTCGGCAGATTCGTTTTGATTGAACGCTGTAACATTGCAGGAGTGGGACGTGTAAATAAAGTATTAGAACACTAATAAGTTAAAGGGAGCTAAATGAAGTCAATTGATGTCACGCTGGTTTATCCCAAGCCGACTCTAGACAGCCCGCAAAAAGCGCCGGCATTAAGCATGTTTTACCCGGGCGCGAGCCTGGAAAAAGCGGGTTTTGAAGTCGAGTACTCGGACGAGCGCTTCGATCCACGGTCTAGAACAATCGATTTAGCTAAGAAATCGGAAATAGTCGGGCTTTCATCAATGACCGGACACCAAATCGGGGAAGCGCACGACATTCTCGTGCAAATTCGCGAGGCTAATCCTGAGGCTATTACCGTATTAGGCGGGGTTCACCCCACTATTCTCCCGAAGCAATGCCTTTCCGAAGCCAATTTGATCGACTTCGTTGTTTTGGGAGAAGGCGAAAAAAACACCGTGGACTTGGTTAAGGCAATTAAATCAGGGCAAACCGATTTCACGGATGTCGCGGGAATCGGATGGAAGAAAAACGGGGTTCCGGTGGTTAACGAGCGATGCGCATTCATTAATCCGGCGGAAATCCCGTTCCCGGTTACTGAAAAAAACAAGCACTATTTTGAAATAGCCGCGAAAAACAATGAAATGGCATTTCCTTCAAGCCGCGGCTGCCCGCATAAGTGCCGGTTCTGCTATAACATGATGTTCAACCGCCATACGTGGCGCCCCATGCCCCTCGAAAAATGGTCTGCTGAAGTCACGATGCTGAAATCCATGTTCGAGTTCTCGCATCTGGCGATGGGCGACGACAACATCGGGCCGAACGTAGAGCGCATCAAAGGCATTTGCAACACTTTCAAGAGCCTGGATTTGACGTGGCACACGGGCATCAGGTGCGATTACATCACGCGCGAGCTCGTAAAGATAATGGATGACGGCGGGTGCCGCGGAGTCTTGTTCGGAGTCGAGTCCGGAAACGACCGCGTGCTGCTTGAAATAGTTGGAAAGGATTACCGCGAAGGCGTCGAATCCACAAGAAAAGCGGCGCGCATAATGGGCGAAACCAACATCAGCAGTATTTACAGCTTCATGTGCAACTTGCCGACGGAAACCCACGACGAATTGCTGCAAAGCATGGAGCTCGCGGATTACATTTACAACGTAGACAAGAACGCGAGAATCAGCTTTTACGTTTACGCGCCTTACCCGGGAAGCGAAATGTACGAATTGGCGGTGCGGGAAGGCTTCAAAGAGCCCACTGACATGAAGGGCTGGAGCAGAATCAGCTTGAGTAATGCCGAAAACCCGGTTACTGAGAACTTGTACTATCTTTCGGGCTTGCGGTTCCGCGGGAAAAAAGGCGACCGCACTGACCAAAACTTTCCGGGCTTGAAGCGCTTGATTATCGCGCCGTTCGAGCTCGAAGCGAAATTCAGGTGGAGAATGCGCTGGATTGACAACTACGGCTTGGAAAAGAACGCGGTGAAAAAGCTGTTTAACTGGGCGAGCGATAACGCGTTGAAGAAGACTTGAACGAGCGTAAGGAAATAATAAGCCCCGCGGGGTAATAAAAAAGCTTATGAAAATAAATGAAGCAGCCAAAGCTT
>JAZDMM010000035.1:0-10700 GCA_043800965.1 Microcaldota archaeon
AAGTTTTATTTTGGGTCGCGCGCTTGATTATTGAAGGATGGGCAAGGCGTTTTACAAAGACCTGGTTTTCGAATTCAGCGACGACGTTTACGGGCCGCGCGAGGACAGTTTCCTCATGGCTGACGTGGTTGCGGAACACGCTAAAGGCAAGTTTCTCGACTTGGGGTGCGGTTGCGGGGTTCAAGGCGTGGTTGCAGCGAAAAGCGACAAGGTTTACCACGTCGTTTCCTCGGATATTAATCCGCAGGCGGTCGAGGATGCGAAGGAGAATGCGGAAAAGATGTGCGCAGCCGGCAAGATGGAGTTTATTCAAGGCGATTTGTTCGAGCACGTGGGTTGTTGTTTCGATTGCATCGCGTTCAATCCGCCGTACCTCCCGACCAAGTCCGGCGAGCGCGTGAAAGGGGGTTTGAATTACGCTTTCGACGGAGGCGACGACGGGCGCTTGGTTACGGTTCGATTCATTCACGAAGCCGGGCGCTTCCTGAAGCCCGGGGGATTCCTGTTGCTGTTAAGCAGCACTGTAGCAGATTTCGATGCAACGGTTCAAGACTTGCGGGACAAGGGATTCGTAGTTTCGTTTGTCGGGGAAAAGAAATTGTTTTTCGAGAAGTTAGTGGTTCTCAAAGCGGTGTTGAAGAAAAATGGCTAGCTTGAACGCGGGACCCGAGTATTACGTTGCGGAGGAAAAGTACCGCAATGCGCTCGGCGACGAGGAAAAACTCGCGGCGCTGCAGGAAATGCTGAAGCACTGCCCGAAGCACAAGTCGGCTCACACGATTCTCGCGGAAATCAAGACTAAGATCGCGCGCTTGCGCAAGGAGATGACGCGCATGGCAGTTGCCAAGGCGTCGAAGAAAGGCGGCGGCGACTTCATCAGAAAGCAAGGAGCGGCTCAAGTGGTTTTAGTCGGCTTGCCGAATTCCGGGAAAACCGCGTTGTTGAACGCGGTCACGAACGCCAAGCTGTTGAGTACCGACTCGCCGTTTGAAACAACCAGGGTAAAGCCGGCGATGATGGAGCACGAGAGGATTCAAGTGCAGATTCTCGACACGCCGAGCATTCACGCGGGAAACAAGCGGATTACTTACGCTCTTGCGAGGCCCGCGGATTTAGTGCTCGTGTTATTCGACGGCTTTACCGACTTGAAAAAGCAAGAGGAATTTTTCAAGGACTTGCGCAACCCCCGCGTGTTGTTCGTGCTCGCGCTTAAGCACGGCGTTAAGAAAGCGCCGGGTTTTTACTGCTGCGACCTATTGGACACGCACCAAGTCAATGCGCTGAAAAACAAAATCATAGAGGCGCTGGGAGTATTGCGCGTGTACACGAAGTCGCAGAGAGGCAAGCCGGATTACGACAGGCCTATTGTCTTGTTCAAGGGAAAGAACACGGTTCTCGATGCCGCGAAAGAGATTCACAAGGACTTTCTGAATTTCGAGAAGGCGCGCGTGTGGGGGTCGACGAAGTTTCCGGGCCAGCTCGTGGGGCCGGAGTACGAGCTTAAGGACGAGGACGTACTAGAGCTGTCGCTGAAATAAATGCACTTCTTTTCTTTCTTTGTATTTAAAGAAAGGAAAAGACCTGCACTAGAAAAGAAAGAAACACGAAACTGTGTTTTGCTTGCGCTAAGCGGATTTTAAAAAAGAAGAATTAGAAGGAAGGAAAAGAAAATTTATTTTCAGGCAAGTAGCTTACTTCTTAGCCAAGCCCTTGCTCTTGATGACTTTCCACAGTCTCTTCGTCATTTCGCTCGGCGTGATTGCGCCGGTGCCGAAGACTGCGCCTAACGTCATGTCCTTAACTTTTACGAAGCTGACGGTGTAGCCGCCAAACGGTTTTTTCTTAACCATAGTTTTTACCACCTTTAGTTTAAGTGCATTCATTACCCTGCATTCCCTTTTAAACGTTTTTCTAGAGGGAAAATCAGTAGTAGTCGCCTTGCTGCCCGTTTTCCGCGTCCTTTTGCTTCTTGTACTGGAGCGCGGCGTAGCCGAGTGCGGCTACGGCAATCAGAATTATTATCCAGCTCAAGTCTATTTCCTGCGTCGGCGGTTTCACCGTCGGGCCAACAGCGCAGTTGTCTACCTTGCTTTTCATTGAAACCAGGAGCGCCTGCGCTTCCTGCAGGCGAAGCAGCATGTTTTTGTACGTCTCCTTCTTTTTCGCGTTCCTCAAGTACTCGACTTCGTTCCATTTTTCCTGAAATTGCTTGAATTCAGAGGAGCCTCCGCAGCGCTCTATTGCGGACTGGCTTTGGGTTGCGGCGCTCACGTCCGGAAGCAGCTTGTTGTAAAGCTCGTTCGCGTCGAAGCTTACTTTCTCGAACAGGAAGCTGCTTACGCTGTCCTGCACCCAAGTGTCCTTGGATTGCAGTCGCATTTGAACGAACTCCAACTGGTTCTTTATTTTAATCGGGTGCAAGTCGGTGAGCCCGAGGCTCTTCAAGTTTTCAAGGGTTTTGAAAATGTTAGTGTTATCGGGGTCCGGAATTCCGGAGACTGCGAGCTCGTTCTGTTTTTCCTGCACTTTGTCCTTGAATTCCTCGAACGCGAGCAGGAAAGCGTAAAGCGAGCCGAATGTGGAATTGTACTGCATTAAAAGCGAGTGAATGTCACTGTCTTGCATCGTGTTTTCGGTTAGCGTCTCGAAACTGCGCGCGTCGCTAAACCGCGCTTCCAAGTTAACGAGCTTTGAGTTAAGCGATGAAAGCGATTGCTCGAGCCCGCTTAACGGGAAATCCGGGTGCGCGATGCGCATTTGCGCGTCGAGAGTAGCCAAGTCATTCTCGTTTTTTGCCGACAGCTGTTCCGCCTGCACCACCGTCGGGTAAACTATTTCCAAGCCGAGCTGGTTTTGCTTGAAATCCTGTTGTATAATGCGGAAATCATAGATTGCTGACGCAATAGAAGACAGTAATGCCTCGTTTTCGACTATTGACCCGTCTTCACTGTCTATTGCTATTACCGTTTTTTTAGCGGAATCCAAGGGGTAGAAGAAAGTCCAGTATCCCCTGTACTCCACGAACAATACTTTGCTCGACGCGTAAATCTCGGGATCGTTTGCAACGAAATCAGCGGCTTTTTCCCTTGCTTCACTGCTTGAAATCGCGGAAAGCAGGCAAGGCAAAACCAAAATCAAGAACAATGCGGTTTTCTTCATCACAATACCTCGAACTGGAATGAATACGACGGAGAGCCCGAGTGAACCCACTTTATTTCGAATGATTTCTCGAGCGGAGTCTGCGTCTGCGGAATATTGATCGCGCTAGTGGAATTAGTCGCGATTATCTTTCCTTCGGCGTCCAAAATCCGCTCTTGGATTATCACGGTGCGAGGCTCGGTGTTAGCGTTGGTGATGAAGCATGTGCCGCGCACGATGCGCTGGTTGTTCGCGAGCTTGACTGGCTCAAGCGGTTTGGTTCCGCCGAATAATCCCGCGCTTCCGAGGTATTCCGGGGCAATCTTGCAATCCGTGGTCCCCGCGCTTTTGAGCGGGTTGAAAAACACTACGGCCATTAAAATCAGGATAATTACGATTAAGCCAGCGTATTTTTGAATCGGGCTGCCTTCTTTTTTCGGGGAAGCGAAATTAAACAGCATTCCAAACAACTGCGCCCAACCCGATGGCGTCTTCATCTTGTTTAACGCGGCATCGGTTTCCTCGCTCCACGTCTTCGGCCGGTCGGGAATCAATTCCATCCCCGAAGCAGAACCCACGGCAGCGTCAACGTCAATGCGGTGAGCGTCCCCCGCAACCTCGAGCCAAACGCGGTAAGAGGCAACGTACATTTTTGAAACAGCGGAAATTTTTACGGAGTCCGGCTGAATGCCTACGTGCGACGCGACTTTGGTTGCAGCGGTTTCCTTTACTTCGCTCTGGGGAATCGCGGTTGTCTCGACTTCCGGCTCTGCCGCGTCCTCTGTGCTCTTGGTTTTCTTCAACGGCTGGTGAACCAGCGCCGGAACAAAATCGTTTAACTCGCCGGAGAAAGCGTTTAACGCGCTTTGGCCTGTTGGCGCCGGCCCTTCGGATACGCCAACCACGTCAAAAGAAAACAGCCAGTAAGGCGTGTAAACGAGCTTGATGTCCTGAACTTTATAGCTCTTCCAGCCCTTGCGCATCAGCGACTTCTGGATTATGCCTAGCGCTATCTCGGGAGTTAACTCGGCTTTAAACGAGGGCGCGTCAAGCAGCATTTCAACAACTAGTATTCAAGACTGCTTTTTATTAGTTAGTAGTTGACGGTTTATCGGATTACGCGCGCGCTGAAAGAGCAAGTTGTTTTCGTAGGAGGGGTATGCTTCCAAGGGTAGCAGGGGAACCTAGGTGCCCCTAAGACGCTTAGTGCCTGCGCTTTACGATCTTGACGTTGTGCGGCGTGATCAACAGCTTGTCTTCGTCGATTCTCGCCATGTCACCGTTAATAGTCTGCACGAAACTCTTGATTTCCGCAATCGCGTTCTTCAGCTTGACCGCGTTGCGCGCAATAGGCGATATGTTAAGCAGAATAATGTTCTTGTTGCCGAGCTCTTCCTCGACTATCTTCAAGTCAGCGTCGGTTTGAAGCGCAATGGGCTTGACGTAGAAATCGGCTTCCTCGTGCAAGACATCGACTTCCTCGGCTTCCGCCGCACTCATAAACTCCTCGATGTTCAAGTCTTTTTGCAAACCGAAGCTCTTGCTTAAACCGCTGAAGAAACCCATTATATCACCTTTTAAACGCGACTACAAGTTATTTACCGAGTAGATTATAAAAGCCTTTTCCCGCCATACTAAACCCTTAAATTGACCGTTCTTCCAATAATCCTTTAAGGTGGGTAAATTTGGCGCCGGCGCCTAGTTTCGACGAATTGCTTAACGGGGACACTCTGTTTCAGAACAAGGCCGTATTAAGCCCCCACTTCGTACCCGAAACCCTGTTGTACCGGGAAAACGAAATCCGGCGCTTGATGGAGTGCATTGTTCCCGTGCTCCAGAAGCAAAAGCCGAAAAACACTTTCATTTACGGTAAAACCGGCACAGGCAAAACCACTTGCTCCAAGCAAGTTCTCGCGAAACTCCGCGAGCGTCAGGAGCCCACGGTCAAGGCGGTTTACATGAATTGCCGCGTGTACGACTCGCGTTATAAAGTTCTTCAAAAAGTAATCACCGAATTTCGCCCGGACTTTGCGAAAACCGGCTATTCCTTCTCGGTTTTATACGAAAAGCTTTTGGATTGGCTCGAGGGCTCAAGCGATGACGTGAAAGGCAAGCAGCTAATCGTTTTTCTAGACGAAATAGACATGGTCAAGGACCTCGATAACCTGCTCTACACCTTGACGCGCGCGAACGACGACTTGACTACGGGCAGCGTTACGGTAATAGGCATCAGCAATAAAATCAATTTCAAGCAAAGGCTCGACAGCAGGAGCAAGTCATCGCTGTGCGAAGAGGAAATAGTTTTCCAGCCTTACAACGCCGAGCAGTTGCAAGGCATTTTGAAGGCGCGTTCGGAAACCGCGTTCAAGCCGAATACGGTCACTGATTCCGCGGTTGCTTTGGCTGCAGCCATAGCCGCAGGTGACAACGGAGACGCGCGCTATGCCTTGATTTTGCTGCTGCGCGCAGGCGAGTTGTGCGAAGCCAAGAACTTGACCAGCATAGCGGATGTTCACGTCGAGGAAAGCCGGAAGGCGGCTGACGAGGACAAGGCTTTTGAAATCATTTCCACTTTACCGGAACAACAACAGCTCGTTTTGTATTCCGTCGCTTCCCTGGCGCAAGACGTGAGTTACAAGCGCCTGGTGGAGGAAGACGGCGAGAAATTATACTTCAGTGGGGAAGTATACGAGCGTTACGCGAGCTCCGTGAAAAAACTCGGCAAACAACCGAGAACGAGCAGGTGGTACCGCGAGTACTTGAGCGATTTGGAAATGCTTGGGTTGATTAACACGGTCAAGTCCGGGAAAGGCATTCGCGGGCAAACCACTTTAATTCGGTTAGCGTACGACCCTGTTAAAGTAAAGAAAGTAATTGAGAAAACCGTTTTCTCCGAAGCTTAGCGAGTTGTTGCTTTTTGATTGACTCCCACGTCCACAGCGATTTTTCGCCTGATTCCACCCGCAGCATGCGCGAAGTGTGCAAGCTTGCTATGGAAAACAACGTTGACCGCTTGTGCTTTACGAATCACTTTACTGTTCAGAGCGCTGACTTCGATTGGTACGGCACGTTCAACAGCAAGAGGTTTGATGCGGAAACGGATTCCGGCGTATTAACCGGCCCGTTGGTAATGCAGCCCGGTAAGGAAGAGTGGCGCAAGCACTACGAAGATTTTCAGGCGGTTAAGGAAGAGTTTCCGGATTTGCAGTTGGCTTTCGGAATAGAAGCGGATTACAGCCCGTTGCTTCTTGTTGAAATAAAAGGCGTTTTGGATTCGCTTCCGTTCGACTTCATTCTCGGGTCAACGCATTACTTGAGGAATTACTGCATTTCAGTGCGCGACGGATGCGAAAAATACTTGCAGGAGTACTCGCTTGAAGATTATTTCGCGCACTATTTCGAGACCGAGCGTTCCGCAGCTGCAAGCGGGTGGTTTGACTCACTCGCGCACTTGGATTACTGCCTGTCATGGCTAGCCGCTTGCAAACGCGCGGTTGCTTTCAGCGAATACGGCGAATTCGCTTTCAAGGCAATAGATGAAATGGCGCGCGCTAAGACCGCGATTGAAATCAATTCCGGCGGCTGGCGCAAGGCAATAGGCCGCGCTTATCCCGCGCTTGAGTTGCTGGAGTACGCGGCGCAAGTTGGAGTGCCGGGAGTGACACTGGGTTCCGATGCGCACAAGCCCGGCGAGTATTTCTTTAAGTTACGGGAAGCCGTCGAGCTCGCGATTACGGCGGGCTTCGAGAACGCCTTGTTTTTCATGAATCGGGAGCCGGAAGAGATTCCGCTCTCAACTCTTATTTAAACGGCGGCGTGCAAAGTCATTAGTT
Source organism: Microcaldota archaeon (assembly GCA_043800965.1). Classification (GTDB taxonomy): domain Archaea; phylum Micrarchaeota; class Micrarchaeia; order Norongarragalinales; family Norongarragalinaceae; genus JAZDMM01. The sequence continues at coordinate 6,972 of JAZDMM010000035.1, forward strand.
GATTTCAAATGGTAGACGACAGCAAGGCGAAAGTGGATTTCAAGAAGCAGGTAGAGGCGCTTAAAAAGTTCAAAGGAAGAGGAACCGAACTAGTCAGCCTTTACATTACTCCTGACTATCCCGTTCACGACGTGATGGCGCGGTTGCGCGACGAGTACGGCCAGGCGTCGAACATTAAAAGCAAGTCCACGCAGAAAAACGTTCAAGCCGCGCTAGAGCGAATAATGCACTTTTTGAAGGGAGTGAACAAGCCGCCTGAAAACGGGATCGCGGTTTTTGCGGGCAACGTTTCCCAGTCAGAAGGAAAAACCGATTACCAGATTTACTCGGTTGTTCCGCCAATGCCGTTAAACACGCAGTTCTACCGTTGCGAAAGCAAGTTCATTCTAGAGCCGTTGGAAGAGTTAATGGACCAAAGCGGCGCGTACGGCTTGGTTGTTATGGATGGCAAGGAAGCGACTGTTGCGGTTCTGCGCGGAACGAAAACAGACGTAATCAAGAGGCTGAACAGCACCGCTCACCAGAAAGTTCACAAAGGAGGGCAGTGCGTTCACGAAAACTCGGTTGTTCTTACTACGAGGGGCGCAATTAAGGCGAGCGAGGTGAGGGCGGGGGATGCTTTGCTTTCTTTTGATCTCAAAAACTTTAAGTCCGTGTTTTCCAAGTGCGCGAAAGTAATGAAGAGAAACGCGGCGGAAGAGTATGTCGTCGAAACTAATTACCCTAGTAAATACCTGGCTCTTACAGGCGAACACGTTGTTTTTGTTTTAACCAGCATGGGTGTAATGGAGAAGAGAGTGTCAGAACTTGAGAAAGGGGACGTTCTCTTAGCCGTGTGGAACGCTCCGCAATTGTTGGAAAACGCGGCGGTTAACAATAACCTTGATTTGGCCGGCCAGGTTCAAGGTTATTTTCTGGGAGACGGAACGATCGACGGTAATCGCCTGGTTTTTTACGATGCCGACGAGCAGTTAATCACTCACTACTCCCGCCTTGCGTCGTCTTTGTTTGACTGCAATTACTCGATGAGGAAAAGGGTTCGGGGATATTCTTTGAAGAGCAGGAAGCCGCGGGGCTGTTTCGAGTCAAAGATTTACTCGAAGAAAGCAGTTGACCGCCTGATTGAGGAGATGCCTGAACTCTCGAGAAAACGAATGCCGCCGCTTGTTTCCATAGGCTACGCGAAAGGATTTCTAAAGGGTTTGTTCGATGCGGAGGCGAGCGTTTCAATCAAGAGCGGTAGAATCGCATTTGCTATGGCGGACGAGGACGTCGTTTTGCGTGTTTCTTCCTGGCTTACTCTTTTCGGGATTTCAACCAGCGTATTCCGGAAAAAGGCGGTTTTCAGCCAACAATACGGTTTGGAGATATGCGATTTGGATTCTCTGACTAATTTTGCTTTGAAGATAGGATTCAATAGCGAAGCGAAATCGAGAAATTTAGCTGCGATGATTGCCGGACGAAAAAGCTCCGGGAAAAACAAGCGCGTGCCTATTCACGGCAAAATCGCCAGGGAAGCGGCAAGGCGCTTCAAAATGCCTGTTTACAAGTACGCGCCGAACAGCGCGATGTTTCTTAACGGCAAGCGGTTCATGAGCAGCAATCAGTTCAAGTCGGATTTGCTGACTCGTTTTTCAGCAAGGTGTGAAGAACTGCAAGGCACGCCGCAACACGATGAGGCAATGCGGTTTTTGAACTACTTGCACGGCGTGGCTGAAAGCGACGCGTGCATTTCAGTTGTTAAGTCCGTTAAAAAACAAGAGCCGACGTCGGAGTTTTACTACGATTTTGAAGTGCCTTCTACCCGTTGTTTCATAGCCAACGGTTTGGCGGTCCACAACAGCGCAGCGCGTTACGACCGCTTGCACATTGAAGCGGTCGAGTATTACTACAAGCGCGTCGGCCAAGCCATGGACGCGTTCGTGGGCTTGAAGAATTTCAAAGGCGTCATAATCGGCGGTCCGGGCCCGGCTAAAGACGATTTCGCCAAGATGAAGACGTATAACTACCAGCTTCACGTTTTGGGCGTGGTTGACACCGGCTACACCGACGAATACGGCATTCGCGAAGTGATTGAAAAAAGCTCGGAAATAATCGCGGAACAGGAAACCGTTCTAGAAAATAAATTGCTTGACGAATTCATGCGCGAGATTTCGAAAAACGGGCTCGCGGTTTACGGCTTCGAGGAAATAAAACAAGTGCTTGAAACCGGCCAGGCTTCGCACTTGCTCGTAACCGAAGGCATGGACTTGGTTCGCGTGGAGTACGACTGCCCGGATTGCAAAAAGCACTTGGTTCACTTTGTCGAGCCTCCGGTTGGCGCGGTTAACTGCGATTGCGGCAAGGCGTTCAACATCAAGGAAGAGGATGCCGTGGGCTTGCTGATTTCGCTCGCGGAGTCGAAAAACATTCCGATTACCTTCGTTTCAAAAGACACTGCCGAAGGCGCGCAATTCTACGCCACTTTCCGCGGCATCGGCGCCTTCCTGCGCTACAAGTGATTTCATTGCGCAAATTCTCGTTCAAACCCGAAGAATTCCTAGTCGAAGAGGTAATTTCAGGCGGAACTATTCTGGAGCTAGACAAGCAATTCGATCTCGGTACTCCGGAACACCAGCAGCTTGAAAACAATTACTTTACGCACTTCGTTCTCCAGAAAAACAATTGGAATTCAATGCAGGCGGTTAATGCGATTGCACACCGTCTGCATGCGAAGCCCTCGCGCTTTAATTTCGCGGGAACCAAGGACAAGAACGCGATTACCACGCAGCTGTGCAGCGCGTTTTGCATCGAGCCCGCGCGGCTGCTGTCGATTCACGTTAAGGACGTTTCGATTAACGGCGCTTGGAAGTCGAGCGCTAAAGTAAAGCTCGGCGACTTGCAAGGCAATCGTTTCACGATTACTCTCACCAAGGAAAACACGGGACTCGTTGAACTGCCTTCTACCGAGACGATCAAAATCCAAGCAGAGTCGCACAACCTTCTTTTCCCTAACTTTTTCGGCACGCAGCGCTTTGGTTCAATGCGCGAGAACACGCACTTGGTTGGCGAGTTCCTGCTGAAAGGAGATTTTCACGGCGCGGTGTTGAATTACCTGGCTTACACCGACGACAACGAGCGCGATGAAGAGAGTAAGGCTGCGCGCAAGCGGCTGGCGACCGAACTCAATTTCACGGAAGCACTCAATTACTATCCGCGTCATCTCCGTTTCGAACGCGATTTGCTTTACCACTTGGCTGCAAATCCGAACGACTTCGTTGGCGCGCTGCAGAAATTCCCGCGCAATTTACAGCTCATGTTCGTTCACGCGTTTCAGAGTTACTTGTTCAACTTGGCTTTGCAAGAACGCGTGAAGCAAGACGCGGAATGGAGCGAGGATGAGGAAGCTAATTTAGTCGGTTTGGATTCGCAAGTGACTGACGCCGAGGCAGCCCTGCTCGCGGAAAAAGGGTTGACGCAGGAATCGTTCAAGTTCACTTCAATGCCGTGGCTGTCGAGCCGGGGGAGCAAGCGCAAACTATTCGTTAAAGCAAAAGACTTCGCGGTGCTGAACGAGGAACCGCCCGTGTTGCGGTTTGCTCTTGATTCCGGCTGTTACGCAACGGTTTTCCTCGATTACCTGCTTTCGTGATTTACTTTTTCCAGACCGAGCGCATGTACGCTGCGGCCAGCAAGAAAATCGCAATTGCTACGCCGAAATACAGAATGCCGTCACTGGTGTAAGGCGGC
>JAZDMM010000059.1:0-4603 GCA_043800965.1 Microcaldota archaeon
CGATGGCCCGGCAGTGTCCTTGAACGGGTCGCCAACAGTATCGCCGACTACGGCTGCCTTGTGCGCGTCACTGCCTTTACCGCCGTACTTGCCGTCTTCAATCAGCTTCTTGGCGTTATCCCACGCAGCTCCGCTGTTCGCCATGAACAACGCAAGCAGGAATCCGCTGATGATTGCGCCTGCAAGCAACCCGCCTAACGCCGCTGGCCCGAATAATAATCCTATAACGAGAGGCGAGACAACCGCTAGTGCGCCAGGAATCATTAATTCACGCAGCGCTGCGCTAGTGCTGATGTCAACGCACTTGGCGTAATCCGGCTTGTTCTTGCCGGTCATCAAGCCCGGTATTTGCTTGAATTGCCTGCGCACTTCCTTGACTATGTCGAAGCTCGCGCGCCCTACTGCTCTCATTAAGAACGACGAGAATAGGAACGGCAGTAATCCGCCGAGGAATAATCCTACGACGACTCCGGGATTCAAAATATCAATAGTTACCAAGCCAGTTTGTTCTGCAAAAGCAACGAACAATGCTAGAGCGCCCAAGGCAGCTCCGGCAATTGCAAAGCCCTTGGTAGTAGCTTTAGTCGTGTTACCTACGGAATCAAGAGCGTCAGTTACCTTGCGTACTTTGCTGTCAAGCTTGCTCATTTCGGCTATTCCGCCCGCGTTGTCGGTAATCGGGCCGTAAGCGTCGAGAGTAATGATGATTCCGGTTAGCGAAAGCATGGCTGCAGCAGCTATCGCAATACCAAATGCTCCGGCGAAGTGGTACGACGCAGCAATCCCAAGAGCCACGACAACCGCGGGAAGCGCAGTGCTTTGCAAGCCAACTGCGAGCCCGGCAATCAAGTTCGTGCCTGCGCCGGTTTGCGCAGCTTCGGCTACGTACTTAACCGGCGAATAGTCTTTTGAAGTGTAGTATTCGGTTATGAACCCGATTAAAATCATGATTAACACGCCAACCACGCAAGCGTAAAACAAGTCTATTCCGAATTGCACTGTCACGAGGTAAAAGCCGATTAGCGCAAAAACCGATGTGGCGAGCACGCCTTTGTACAGCGCGTGCATGATGTTGCGTTTTCTGCCTAATTGGATAAAGAAGATTCCGAGAACAGAAGCAACCGCTCCCACCATGCCGATCCACAACGGAAGCAAGACGAACGGGGGGCCTAGTGCAAAACCGAGAAGCATTGCTGCAATCAAAGTAACCGCGTACGATTCAAACAAGTCAGCAGCCATTCCCGCGCAGTCGCCGACATTGTCACCAACATTGTCCGCGATAACCGCGGGGTTGCGCGGGTCGTCTTCCGGAATTCCTTTCTCGATTTTTCCGACGAGGTCAGCGCCGACATCAGCGGCTTTAGTGTAAATGCCTCCGCCGACTCGAATGAACAAGGAAATCAAGGACGCGCCTAATCCGAATCCGATTAAAATACCCAAGTCTTTGAAGTACCAGTAAGTCACGCTCAAGCCAAGCAAGCCGAGGCCGACTAGTGCAAGGCCGGTGACGCTACCGCCTTTGACTGCAACGTCGAGCGCGTTCGGCAACCCTTTCTTTGCTGCTTCGGCTGTTCGCACGTTTGCGCGAACCGAAACCATCATGCCGACTACGCCCGCTAAAGCAGAACAAATAACGCCCGCAAGAAATGCAATTGCAGTTCCTTGATTAACGAAATAATAGATTACCGCTAACAAAATCACAACGAAAATCGCGACAGTCATATACTGCCGTTTCAGGAAAGCCATTGCGCCTTCCTGAATCGCCTTGGCGATTTCCTGCATCTTGGGTGTTCCGCTGGGCCTGCTTAGTACGCCGCGCGTTAGAATGCCGGCGAAAACGAGAATTAATACTCCTACTAAACCAGCTAACAAAACTTCATTCACAGCAAACCACCTTTAAGAAACAACTATGAAAAGAAATAAGGCGTTTTTTCCTTTAAAAAAGCTTGTTTAAGTCGCGAAGTAAACGCCGGCAATAATTAAAAGAATCGCAATCGCCTTTATGCCAATAGTCTTGCGACTTAATTCTTCCTTCAATAAATCCGGCTTTAAAACGCTTAATGCAACCGCAATAACCAAAATCATCATTGCCTGGGTTGCGGTCAAGGCGTTCACGAGCGTTGCCGGTCCAAGAGACATTGCAACGGTAACCGCGAGAACGCCAATCAAATTGATGCCTTCGTTTAACCCGCCAACAGCAATTGCTTTGACACCGAACTTGCGTGAAACGCCCTTCAAATCCTTCCAGTGAATAAACAACAGCGGGGCAATCAACAGCAACCCGCCGGTTCTCGCGTAAGCGAACACAGTCCAGTAATCCGAGTAATTCAGCAAGTACTTGGTGAGAATCAAGTACAGCGAGAAGACAAACGTGGCTGCAACCATTAAGCCCAACGCCTTGCGGCTCACGCTGAAACTCGACTTGCTTTTAACCGAAATCAAAGTTCCGCCCGCCAGAATCATGAACACGCCGGCGTATTGCGTTAGCGAAAGCACTTCGTTCAGGAAAATCGCGGCTAGAACAGCGACGAAAACAATAGTCATGTTGAATAAAGGGACTATGCGCGATACTTCTTCGGTCTGTACCGCCTTGTAATAAATCCACAACGCAAGAACGTAGCAAACGCCCGCGGCTAACGCAATCAACGCGTTTGTTTCACCGAGCCATTCAAATCCCTGTAACGCGAAAATCAAAGCTGCGGCAAGCAGGCCCGTTACTCCCAAGACAATAGTCAGCGTAACCGGTTTGCTGAACCACTTCGTAAGCAGCAGTTTCTCTCCGGTTTCGGCTACCGCAAAGCAAAACGCGGCTATTAACGCGAATAACTCCCACACGCAAGCTATTACGCTAAACGCTTAATAAATTCGGCGTGCCTAAACAAAGGGAGGTGGTTTCGCTTGAATTTCACGGATGCTTTAATCGCTAAAATTCAAGAAAAGAACTCGCGCGTATGCGTTGGCTTGGATCCGCGTTATGATAATTTGCCGCCTGAACTCAAGCCGGCAAACGAATCCAGACCCGAAGTCGCTGCCGCTTTCCTGGAATTCAACAAAGCCATTATTGACGCAATTGAGCCGCACGCGTCGATAGTCAAGCCTCAAGTCGCGTTTTACGAAGTCTACGGCAGCGAAGGAGTGCGCGCTTTTGAGCAAACCATTGCCTACGCTAAAAGCAAGGGCCTTCTCGTGTTAATAGACGGCAAGCGCAACGACATCGGCTCAACCGCAGCTGCTTACGCCCGCGCTTTCTTTGACGACGAAAGCTTCGCTGTTGACGCGCTCACAGTCAACGGTTACCTGGGATTCGACGGAATCAAGCCGTTCATTGACTACTGCAAGAACGACAAAGGCATTTTCGTTTTAGTCAAGACAAGCAATCCGTCTTCAATCGATTTCCAAGACGTTTACACGAATTCAGGCAAGCTAATGTACGAAATGATGGCTGAAAACGTGGTTGAATGGGGCGCGGATTGCTTTGGCGACAACAATTACTCGAGCGTTGGAGCAGTAGTCGGCGCTACTTTCCCGCAACAAGCAACCAAGCTGCGTAAAATCATGCCTAAATCCTTCTTTCTAGTGCCGGGTTACGGCGCGCAAGGCGGCACTGCTAAAGACACGAAGCCGTGCTTTAACGATGACGGACTCGGCGCAATAGTTAATTCGAGCCGCGGAATCATTTTCGCTTACGAAAAACAAGGCGACGATTTCGCTAAAGCCGCAGGAAGCGCTGCAGAGAAAATGAAGAACGAGATTAACGCGGTTTTAGGTAGCTAACTCCGCTTCCTTAGCGCGTTCCAAGCGGCGTTTCGTGATCTTAAGCGAGAAAAAGAGCTCGCTTTCGAGCCGGTTCAAGTGGTCTTGAATCGCCTTAATCGAGTGTTTTAGGTCAGGTTTAATATTGAATTCAAGAGCATAAACGCGGCGATTTGTTTTCTCGATTTCCTTAAGCAATCGCTTTAACGCGCTTTCGGTTTCAGCGAGCTTGATGGCGTAGTTGACTGCTTGCTCAAAGTCGCTTACTGCCTCGTCGAACTTGGCTGAACTACCGCGAATGCTGTACCCGCGGCTGATCAAGTCGCGCTCTACTGAAACGCCTTTGATTGACGGGATTTTCACGCCCATGATGTTCTTGCTCGTGACCTCGATTTCGGGAACAACGTGAGCGCTCATTGCAGCTGTTTCCAGGAAGTCGTCGCCGTGAAACGCTTGCGCTACTGCAAGCGACCGATACGCTTTGATTACTTGAACATCTAATTGAGTACGCAAGTCTTCGGCTTGCTTGATAATCGCAAAGAACTCGAGCACGAGAGCATCCCGCTTCTGCTTTAACAGCTTGTGGCCTTTCTCGGCTAGCGCTAGGCGCTGTTTGCAATTCAACAGCTCCATTCGCGTTGGCTTCAATCCTTCCTTCATTTTACCATGACCTTCTTTGAGCTTGTTTCAAAACCACGATTTTCAAATGCGCTCCAAACAACTGAAGCTTCTCTTCTTCGGTTGCCGGTATCCGCTTCGGCTTCTTCATTGCTTCGGTTGCAATAGCGTGCAACACCTTGGTCACTTGCGCTTGCGTAATCACAGACCCAGTTTTTTTCTCAATTTCGTT
>JAZDMM010000063.1:0-4826 GCA_043800965.1 Microcaldota archaeon
CGCGCCCTCTTTCTTTCTTTTTTCCTCCTTTTTTTTCTGGGATTAGCTGGCGCCCGATCGGTTTCGGCGTGCCAGGTTCAAACTTTAGACGGCATTTGCTGCACCAACTTTGAAACGGTTTACTTGTTTCCGAGCGGCACCGGTTGCTGCATAGGCGGAATGCCGTTTGAGCAGGGTTCAGGAATGTGCGGTTTTACGGGTAGTTGCGATGTTAGCGCGTGTTTAGCCGATCCTCAGCCCACCGCGGCAGAAGGAGCTGGTTTAGTCACTTTGTTTTTGGAAGTTAAGAAGTACTATAGCGGAACTGAAACTCCCACGGGCGTTGAGATTTTCTGCGGGCCCAATGCCATGGAGCCTTACGTATTTGTTCCCGTGGGAATCGGTGACGAGTTTGCAGAGCCCGGCACAGACGCAAATGGGGATTACTGGCTTGCGAAAGCGGCTTGCGAGTATGATTCTTTTTATTTTCATAATGGCCAGACCGTAACGGACGGCATGTTCGTTTGGAATTACCCCGCGGGAACCGGCACGGACAACAATGAGATTTTCTTTAAACTGACGCATGTGCACCCGTGTTTCATCACTAACTTTATTCCCGGGGGAGAATATGACGAGGGGGCTATTCTCAGCGGATTCGGTTGCAATGCTTTAGACGATTATTGCACGCACTCCTTGGGAGCTATTACTACCAGCCCGAAAAGTTGCTGTAGTTATGTTGTACCGCCGCTTACCGGCTTGTTTTATACTGATGAATCCACGCCCGTTTCTCTTAGAGTATTGTTTCCCGAAGCTGAAAATTTGAATACGCTTGACGCGCGGCTTGCTTCGGGGTCTGAAGGGTACCGCGGCAACTTTTATTGTGACGGAGATAACCCGCAGCCGACTGATCCCCATGACTTTTCTTCTAGTTTGCCTGAAGGCGTGGAAACTAAAACCTGGAGTTGCGCTTACACCCCGCCTGGCACTCGCACCTCAAAGACCGAGGTTCTACGTGTTTTTTCCGGCAGTAAAGCGGGCATACGCTTAGCTGATGAATGCACTGCGAATGTTCTTCATTCGCCGATTGCGGTCGGGTCTACGTGTTCCATTTCCGTAGTGGGCGCGAGTTCCGGAGATGCTCCGTTCACGCCGACTTTCAATTACGAAATTAAGAACGTGGCTGGAGCTTCAACCGCGACGTTCGATTGCGATAACGGACAAGTCATTTCAGGCCTGCCCTTGTCTGATCCGGCTTTTTCGGGTTGTACTTACGCCACGGCCGGGACGTACGCCCCGGAAGTTCGCGCTGCCGGAACAATTGAAACAAAACGATGCAGCACAACCATAATTGTTAATGGCGGTGGTCCGATAACGCCGGGCGGAACTGAAGGCGTGAGCTTGGACTGCCCGAGCAAGGCAACGCTCGTAATAGACTTCCCGCAATCAATTTCAGCAACTTACTACGACGAGTACGGGCCGGTTGACTGCGCTGCCACGCAAAACTTCAAGTTCTACGTTGAAGTAACGCCCGATTCTGGAGGTCCATTTGGTTTCTTGGTTGACAACACGCAATGGACGTGTTCGAACGGGGTATTCACGTTTGACCTTAATCTCGCTGATTTAGATGAGCGCGCGACCATAACGATTCAAGCGTTTCACGACGTGGATTCATCCAACACCTGGGGCCCAACCGAGAAAGGCGATGACTGCACGTTTTACGCTTTCAAGAGGTCTCCTACCCCCACGCCAGACTTGCACTGGCTCGTCGTCATACTAGTTGGATTCGGAGCACTGTTCTTCCTCGGGCGCAAGGGAAAGAAAGGCAAGAAAAAGTAGGAAACAAGTTTTAAATAAGCTTGGACTGTAATCACAAACAGCATGCGCTTTACCTGGCTTGTTGCGGCACTAGCGTTGTTTTCACTAGCAGCGGCGCACTCGGTTTCCGTGTGCAACGTGCCCGTAGTTGACGGCATTTGCTGCACTAACTATCCCACGGTTTACTTGTTTCCGAGCGGCACCGGTTGCTGCATTGGCGGAATGCCGTACGAACAGGGTTCAGGATTGTGCGGACCACTGGTTGTTCCTACGGTTACTCTCACGCCGACCACCCAGGTTTCAGTAACTCCGCCGCAAACCAAGGGGATTTACATTCACTGCCCGAGCGAAGCATTGTTAGTGTTCGAGGACAGCGTTGAAATCACGGCCTCGGTTTTTGATTCAACAGGAAAGATAGAGTGCGTTGCCGGCGTCAATGAGGATTTCGTTTCATTCGAGTACCAAGTATTGTACGAGCCGTTAACTGTGCTGGATTCGGGTTTGGTGGATGCGCAATACTGCACTGCGAACGGCGACTTTGGTTTTACTCTTGATTTGCCGGATGACTTGAAGCAAAAGGCGAGGATTGACGTGACTGCGTACTGGAATATTGACGCGGACGGCAACGGGGACCCTGATTTCAAGGATGACTGTTCGTTTTACGCGTTTTACAAGCCGCCGTCGCCGACTCCTGACTTGCACTGGCTGGTTATAATAATGGTTGCGTTGTTCGCTTTGTTTTTAGTGAGCGGCAAGCGCAAGCAAGCGGGTTTAAATAAATTACGGCGCACTAAACACTGATAACTAACGGTGGGTTGTGTTTACATGGTTGAAGAAGACGCCGGCGCTGTTGCGCCGGAAGAAGAGTCTGGGGAGTTGAAGAGTTACTTGGAGGCGGCTCGCGTTGCTGTTACCGTGCAGGATATTGCGCGCGACTTGGTTGTTGAAGGCGCGAAATTGCTGGTTGTCGCGGACAAGATTGAGAGCGAGGTAATTGAAAACGGGGGGAGAATGGCTTTTCCCACTAATATTTCGATTAACGAGGAAGCCGCGCATTACACGCCGTGTTTGAATGACGAGAAAGCGTTCGGCGCTGGAGACGTGGTTAAAGTCGATTTCGGGGTGCACGTTGACGGCTTCATAATCGACCAGGCGTTCACCGTTGACTTGAGCGGCGAGAACGGCAAGCTCGTTGAAGCAAGCGAGAAAGCGCTGCAGGAAGCGTTGGCTGTTATGAAGGCTGGAGTTAACGTGAGTGCAGTCGGTAAAGCAATTGCGTCCGTTATCGAGGCCGCCGGATTCAAGCCAATTGAGAATTTGAGCGGGCACAAGCTCGAGAATTACTTGCTGCACGCCGGCGAGGAAATACCGAATGTGGAGCGCGGTGATTACGTTTTGAAGGAAGGCGATGTTTTCGCGGTAGAGCCGTTTGCAACAACCGGCAGGGGCAAGGTAATAGACGGTTCTTACACCGAGATTTATTCCTTGGTTAACCCGAAGCCGGTGAGAATGCCGAATACGCGAAAACTGCTCGCGTTCATTGCCGAGGAGTACAAGTTCCTGCCTTTTGCGTCGCGCTGGCTGGTTCAAGCGATTTCGTCAGAGCCGTCGATGAAGCTCGCGTTAGCGGATTTAAAGCGGAGTGAAGTCTTGCGTTCTTACCCTGTGCTGAAGGAAATCAATGACGGAATGGTGTCTCAGGCGGAAACGACTGTAATGGTTGAAAAGGACTCGGTTAAAGTTCTCGTTTAGGAAGGGGAGTCGGCGGAGTAAGCGCCGAGGGGAAACGCAGTTGCCCCTCTTCGGCTTACCGCGGAAACGACTGTAATGGTTGAAAAAGATTCGGTCAAGGTTTTGGTTTGAGACGACAAAAAGGCTTTTAATAAGAGTTAGAGTAACGATTGCATGAGCAAGCAAAGCAGGTTGGAGTCAAAGTCCGCTAGGCCCATGGTTCCGATTTCGCGCCCTGTTCCTTTGGCGCGCGCGAATGTCCGCCCCGAACCCGAAGTCAAGGAAGTAACTGTTTCAATGCCCACGCTCAGGCTAAGGTTCGACAGGCAGTTTAAAATCAAGCTGCTTTTCCTCGTTGTCTTAATGTTTTTGTTCGTGTTAACGTGCGTCATGTTCGACCGCACGAGTTTTACAACCAAGGACATAGCCGATGTTGCGAGAATCGACTATAATCTCCCGAAGCTATGGAGCCTTGCGTTCGTCATATTCATTTTGTTGTTTTCGCTTTGCGTTTCGTTATCGATTTATTTTGGAGCGTATCAACACCCGCTTTTGTCACTGCTAGTTCTCCTGGTTACAATAGTCCCTGCGTTAATCCTGTCTGTGTTTTACCCGCATGCAATGCTTCCATTCGTGGCTTTCTCGCTTACCTTGTCCGCGGCAGCGTCAATGGCTTCGGTATACAAAGTCATGAGCTTCTCGCGCATTTGGAGCATTACGAACAAGGCAATGCTGATTTTAGCGCTGTTGGCTTTTCTCGTGGTTTTCTCTAAAGTCGCGGCGAACAAGGACGCTCACATTGACTTGATGCTGTCCGGCATTTCGGGAGGCATTCCCGGTTCCCAAGACACTTCTTCCCTGATCAATTCGCTGCCGATAAACAAGCAGACTCTGACAACCGCGCTCGACAAGGATACTATCCGGGCCATAATCACTAAAAGCGATTACGAAGATGTGATGCAGAGTTACCCCGGTTATTCCGCGTTATCCTCGAGTGAGCAGCAAGCAGCGCTGGATTCCGCGTATGCTTCTGCAGTGGACAAGATTTACTCCGGCGTCGACGCGCGCGGAGACGTTCTCGCAGCAAGCTTGAAGGACAAGCTCGCGCAGCAATTCTCGGGCTCGGGCCAAGAGGTTTCAACCGCATTACTCAAACAGCAATTGTCGCAAGTGCCGGCTTTCGTCGCATTCTACAACAACTTCGCGCTATTCTCGGGATTCCTCGTTTTCGGGATAACAATGGTTTTCGGCTTGTTCGTTCAACTACTCGCAAGCGGAATGACGCTGTTGCTATCCAAGAT
>JAZDMM010000073.1:0-5165 GCA_043800965.1 Microcaldota archaeon
ATAACTCTTCTTCGATTTTGTACTCCAACGGCACGTTCCAAATCAGAATAGGCGGTCGACTTTCCTTGTTTTTTTGGTAACAACCGAAAATGACTTCTAGGTAAAATTCCGAAGTTGTTTCTGGCCCCAAGCCTCCTACCACTCCTACAGTTTTCATAGTAACAAGATGTTCCTCGATTATAAAAAACCTGGTTATTAATACCGAATTAATAAATACGCGTAACGGCATGAATAGATTATGCCTGAATTGCGTCCGGTTCATTCTCCGGGAAGACCGGATAGGAGAGTTGTCGAAGCATATCGCTTAGGTGGCGGTAGGTCGAGGGGCGAACCCGCGTATGAAGGACTAGAAGAAAAAGAGCAGAGAGAAGAAAAGGAAAAGAAAAGCAGGAAACCAAAGCCGGTTTCCATTTTACCCGGTTCAGAAGTTGCGAAACACATTCACGAGCTCGAGTTTCTGGCGGACGTTAACGAAGCAATCAGCAGGCATAAGGCCGAGCATCCACAGCAGCCGACCGTTTCCGAAGCGGAATTGCGCAAGGCTTACGGCTTGGGTCCGCGTCTTGAAGAATTCGACGAACACGCCGGTTTGAAAAGGCAAATTCTAAAGGCTTGGGTTAAAAGAAAGCGGTGAGTCGAACGGCATTCGACTGCCGAGTTTATTAACGGTCTAACGCATTCTCACTTCGTCTTTGAGGTTGGGTTGCGTGAAGATTTACACGACGATTAACGACTATTTGCGCGACTTCTATTTCATATATCAAGCGAGGCGAGTCGGCTAGTGCTTCATCCTCACGAGCGCGTCAAGGCATTGAAAGGCGAGGGCGCGTTTCACTGGATGAACAAGGCAGTCAAATGGGAGCGGGAAACCGGAAAAAAAGCGATTCACTTTGAAATAGGCGAGCCTGATTTTCGGACGCCGAAAAACGTTTGCGATGCAGCTGTCAAGGCGTTGTATGACGGGAAAACAAAGTACGTTCCATCGCAAGGGATAAGCGAGTTGAGAACAGCGGTTGCTGACTTCCTCGGCCGCAGGCGCGGCGTTGAAATAGATCCGGATTGCGTGGTGGTTGGCCCCGGTTGCAAGCCGTTGATTAACGCGAGTTTTCAATGCATGGTCGACCAAACAGCGCCGAATGCGGCCGTAATTCTTCCGGATCCGGTTTACGGTCCGTATGCGGATAATGCGTTTTTCGTGGGCGCTAAAACGTATTCGGTGCCGTTGAAGCAGGAAGACGATTGGCGTTACGACGCCGGAGTTCTCGAGGAAGTTATAGAGTCCATTCCAGCAGGGCTCGATAAGATTCTAGTTCTTGTTTCGCCTTCCAACCCCACGGGCGGCGTGCTAACCCGCGGCGATTTAAAGTTTATTGCCAAACTCGCGCAGGAACACGACTTGACCGTTGTTTCAGACGAGATTTACGACGACATTATTTTCTCGAAAGGGCAAAAGTACGCGAGCGTTTTATCCGAGCCGGGAATGATGGACCGGACTTTTCTGTTTCACGGCTCGAGCAAGAGCTGGGCAATGACCGGCTGGAGGCTCGGCTGGTGCGTTGCGCCAAAGCATTTTGCGGGCGAAGTAGGTAAATTAATCGGGCATACCGTTTCTTGCACTGCCGAGTTTTCCCAGCACGCGGGAATCGAAGCGATTTCCCGTTGCGGGAATCATGTTGCGGAAATGGTTGCCGAGTACAGGCGGCGGCGCGATTTCGCGGTAACCGCTTTGCGCGGGCTCGGCGCAACAACTTCAACGCCAATGGGTTCGTTTTACGTTTTTCCCGACGTAAGCGCGTGGATGCAGTTGAAAGGCGTTGACGAAACTGAATTGTGCGAGAGGATGCTGCGGGAAACCGGAGTTGTTTGCTTGCCTGGCCCGGGTTTTGGTTCGCAAGGCAGGAATCACATTCGCTTGAGCTTGGTGAGTTCTTATTCGGATTTGCAGGAAGCGTTCGAGCGAATTGAAAAGTGGTTAGCGATTTGAATTGAAAGACGTGGAAGGGGTCGGCGGAGTAAGCGCCGGGGAAACCATCGTAATGGTTGCCCCATCGGCTTACTGCGGGAAGCGTTCGAGCGAATTGAAAAGTGGCTGGCGGGTTGATTGAATGGCTGTTTTACAAAAAACAACTGACGTTAAACGGCTTGCATTAATTGCGAACGACTTGCGGGCGGATATAATTAAAATGCTGGTTGAAGCCGGTAGCGGCCATTCGGCAGGGCCCATGGGTTTAGCAGATATTTTCGCGTGCCTGTATTTCAGCGTGTTGAACCATGATCCGCAGGATACGGCTTGGGACGGGCGCGACCGTTTTATTTTGAGTCCCGGGCATTGCGCGCCCGTGCGTTACGCTGCAATGGCACACGCGGGTTTTTTTCCTAGAGAGGAATTGAAAACGCTGCGCAAGCTGGGTTCGCGGTTGCAAGGACACGTTGACCGGGCTTGGCTTCCGGGTTTAGAGAACACCAACGCTTCCTTGGGGCAGGGCGTGGGTGTTGCAGCGGGCATGGCTCTTGCGGCAAAAAAAGCGGGGAAGCCGCACACTGTTTTCGTTTGCGTTAGCGACGGCGAGTGCGATGAAGGCAGCACTTGGGAAGCTGCAATGTTTGCTTCGCATTACGCGCTCGATAACTTGATTGCTTTTGTCGACCGAAACGACATTCAAATCTGCGGGTCCACGTGCGATGTGATGAACCTCGAGCCGTTCGTTGACAAGTGGCGTTCTTTTGGCTGGAACGTATTGATTGCGGACGGGCACAACATACCCGAAATCTTGAAGGCATTTGACTGGGCTAAAGCAAACCGGGGTTCGAGACAGCCGAGCGTGATTATTTTTGAAACTATTCCAGGCAAAGGAGTGAGTTTCATGCAAGGCACTGCAGCGTGGCACGGAAAGCCCCCGAACAAGGAGGAAGCGGAGGACGCGCTTGCTGAACTAGCCGGGGCGCGTTGTGAGTTGGTTTGAAATGGATTTAGCTGATTGGCGCAGTAAAATCGAATGGATTCCCGGGCGGTTCGGTTACGGCGACGGCTTGCTTGACTTGGGGAAAACGAACGAGGATGTAATGGTTTTATGCTGTGACTTGGCTGAGAGCACGCGCGTTCACTTGTTTGCAAAGGAATTCCCGCACCGTTTCATCGAGTGCGGCGTGGCCGAGCAAAACATGGCGCAAATAGCGGTCGGGCTCGCATTGGAGGGCAGGATTCCGTTTATTTCATCGTACGCGGTTTTCTCGCCAGGCAGGAATTGGGATCAAATACGCATAGGGGTCTGTTATAACGACGCTAACGTCAAACTCGCGGGAGCGCACGCCGGCTTGAACGTGGGGGAGGACGGTGCAACGCACCAGGCGCTCGAGGACGTGGCTATAATGCGCGTGCTGCCGAACGTGCGCGTGGAAGTGCCTTGCGATTACTGGGAAGCCAGGAAAACAACGGTTGCATCCGCGGAAGTGAACGGGCCGGTTTACTTTCGTTTCGGCCGCGGCAAGGGCCCGGTCGTTTCAACCGAGAAAACTCCTTTCGAGTTCGGTAAAGCCGAAGTGTTTCGCGACGGGTCGGATGTTGCAATCCTCGCTTGCGGCCCGCTTGTTTATGAAGCTCTTGTGGCTGCGGACGAGCTTGAAAGAAAGGGAGTTAGCGCGCGCGTAATCAATAATCATTCCGTTAAACCGTTGGACGCCGAAACAATTGGGAAAGCGGCGCGGGATTGCGGATGCGTGGTTACTGTCGAAGACCATCAAATAACAGGGGGAATGGGCGGTGCTGTTGCCGAGTTCCTTGCTAAAACCTATCCGGTTGCGCAGGAATTCGTGGGAATGCCTGACAGCTTTGGCGAGAGCGGTGCGCCGAGCGAGCTTTACGCCAAGTGGGGTTTGACTAGTGCCGCGATTTCCGCCGCAGCAGAGAAAGCAATCAAGCGAAAGTAGTTCGCGATTTATTTGCTTAAGGAGACGGTTCGGGAGACGAGCTTGGGCTCGGTGAAGGCTCGGATGAAGGCGACGGGCTTGGAGTCGGCGTTGGCGAGGGTTCGACTTTGCAAGCTGCGCTAACGCATGCGTAGTTGGAGCCGTTGCTGTTGAAGTCCGCGCAGTTTTTCACGGTACTGTTGTAATGCACGCCAGAACAATACCACTCGACGAGCAAGGCGGGTTGTTGGCTGCCGCCTTCTTGGCAATAGTCCGTGACAGTATAAGGCTGTTCGTAGGAGTAAGAGTAACCGCTTGCGGTCCCTTCGGTAAAGTAATTCAAACCGCCGTCGGAATCGGAACAAGTGCTTAGATCCGGAGTCCGGCACTGTACCGTAGCCGAGCAATCATCCGCGCATCCGTTTACTACCGGAACACGACCTTCATCGCACGCGAAATTGGCTGGAATTGAAGCGCAAACGTTCGGGTTGACTTTGTTGCAGCAGCCTTCGTCGGTGAAAATACATTGCGGCTCGACAGTAGGTTGCTGCGTTGGAACAGGCGGCTGCGTTTGCGTGCATTTAAAGCAAAGTTTTTCTCTCTCATCGTTGCAGGAATACGAGGCGAGAATCACGCACCCGTGTTCACCGCCGTCTTGCTTTTCCAAGCAAGAGTAATCCCCGGGGCAAGCCGCCGCTTGAATTGCCGGCGCGTTCACCGGCTTCTCGCCCGCGCTTTCCTTGTCGTCACCGATTTCCTTGATGAATTCTTTTATCGAATAGCACTCGCCGGTCACTTGATCGCCGGGTATCACCCAGAAGCCGTCGTAGTTCCCGCCTTTCTTGAAGCAAACGTGCGTGGGCTGGAGTTCGCCGTCAATTAATTTCCTGAACAAGTACGCGTTGTAAACCGGTTCGGTGAAGTCTTTTTCAATGTTGTTTTCAACGAGTTTTTTCGCGGTCCACAATTGAGTCCTGCTTTCTATGATTTTCGTTGATTCGGAGTTGAACAAGTTCAACATGCCATTTGATAAAAGCCGTTTAGACCCAAGCGAGCCTTCCGTTTTCAACCATTCTTCCTGCCAATCGCCTATTTTTACCGCGTTGCTGGGAGGCAACGGACCTACGTCTACAGCTTCGTTGGAAGGCAAGGGGCCCGAGTTTACTGCTTCATCAGCTGCGCTCGTTGAAGAGTCAAAGGTTTTCAGTATCACGATGCCGTAAGTAATCGTAATCGCTTCACCGGGCGCGGCGATTTCC
>JAZDMM010000081.1:0-4241 GCA_043800965.1 Microcaldota archaeon
CAAGTCGGCAACGCCTTGAAGCTGCATCAAGTCAAAAGACTGTTCTTCCTCGGAAAACGAAATCCACTCGCCTTCAGCCGAATGAACTTCAACGCCCGAAATAACAACGTTCAAAACCGCCAAGCCGTCTAAAGGCGCATCCGTAATCTTCAAAACCAGCGTTCCGAACCCGGCTGCAACAGGCGGCGCAATCGAAGCGGTTCCGGTTGGCTCTGGACCAGCCGGCTGGCTAGTGCAACCCAACAACAAAACTGATAAGACTAAAAAAGCGTACAAAAACTTCTTCAAAACGCAACACCCCTATTTTTTACTTAAATAATTTACGTAGTTCATCGGTTTTAACCCTTTCCTGCTTGCCGGAATCCCTAAAACGCACCGTGACGTCGCTCTTCTCCAGTGAATCGTAATCAACCGTAATGCAGTACGGGCAACCCACTTCATCCATTCGCGCGTAACGCTTTCCAATGCTCCCCGCCTCGTCGTACTCGACGCCGATTCCCGCGGCGCGCATCATTTCAAAAACCTCGCGCGCCTTCTCGGCTAAACCGTCTTTCTTCATTAACGGGAAAACCGCGACTCGAATCGGCGCAACTGCTTCGTCAAGCTTCAAAACAACACTGCTTCCTTTCTCGCCCTTGTTTTCCGAATACGCGTCAACCAGCAGCGTAAATACTAAGCGGTCCAATCCGAACGACGGTTCCACAACGTGCGGCATGATTTTCTGCTTTGCTTCCTCGTCGAAATAAGTCAAGTCTTTACCGCTGTGCTTGGCGTGCTGAGTCAAGTCGAAATCACCGCGGTCGGCAACTCCCAGCAACTCTTTCCAGCCCCACTCCGGGTAATCGTACTCCACGTCCCACGTGTCGCTCGAGTAATGGCTTAACTCGGTTTTCACGTGCTGCCTCAAACGCAAATTGTTTTTCAAGCCGAGCGAATTCAAGAACAAAACGCTTTCCGCGAGCCAGTACGCAATCCACTTGCTTGCAATCGTTTTATCCTTAAGCAAATCGGAAATCGTTTTCTCGCTCGCTTTAGATCCCTTCTTCGCTTGTTCTTCAGCAGTCAAAACCGTAATCTTGAGCGCCAAGTGTTTTTTCTCCAAAGGCGCGGAATCGTCTTGCGGCTTGGTGAAAAACTCGAGTTCCATCATGCTGAACTCGCGCGACCTAAACACGAAATTGCGCGGGCTGATTTCGTTGCGAAACGCCTTGCCGACTTGCGCGATTCCGAACGGCAGCTTCTTCCTGCTCACCGCTTGAATTTGCTTGAAGTCGGTGAAAATCGCTTGCGCGGTTTCCGGCCTCAGGAAAACGCGGGACGCGGTTTCCTCTTCAACACTCCCCGCGCGCGACTCGAACATTAAATTGAATTTCTTTGCTTCCGCAAGCTCGCTTTTGCAATCCGGGCAAGCGAGTTTGTGTTTTTTAAGAAGCGCGCCTAACTGCTCGTCGCTAACCCCTTCAACATCCAAACCCAACTCGTCCTTAATCAAGTGGTCTGCGCGAAAACGCTTTTTGCACTTCTTGCACGCGACTAACGGGTCGTTGAACGCATCCAAGTGGCCGCTTGCTTTCCAAACTCCTTCGCCGCTTAAAATCGCGGCATCCAAGCCAACCACGTCTTGCCTTTGCTCGACGAACCAGCGCCACCACGCGTCTTGAACGCGCTTCTTTAATGCAACGCCGTAAGGCCCGTAATCAAAGAAACCCGCGATTGAGCCGTGCAAGTCGCTGCTTGGAAAAATAAGCCCGCGCCTGACGCACAAGTTTACTACTGAATCGATATTCGCGGCAGTCATATCAACCAGTCAATAAATCAACGCTTTGCTTTTCCACGAGTTTTTCTCGCATTGGCGCGGCTAACGGCTTTTGGCGCAGGCGGTGTTCCACCGAAATCCTGCAAGCCGGGCCTGTTGATTTCAAGCCAGTACTGCCGGGTTTCGGGAGTGTTCACGGTCATGAAGTAACTCACCAAAACAACTATCGACAAGAAGAACGCCAAAACCAGCAAGACCCCGTTCAACGGTTCTTGGCCTAAAACAGTGTTCTGAGGCGGAGCCGGCGCAATGCACTCGCCCATATCCAGGTCGTAAACGCACTGATTACCCGCGAAAACCATGGACGCGGCAACCAGAAAAACCAAGCCCAATGCAACAAGTCTCATAACTAAGAAAAGGCATTTCCGGCTTTAAAACCTTGCTGGAAAGCGCGTCAAGCCTCAAGACGTGGTTTAAAAAACAACCTCGCCTAAAATTGTATTTCATAAGACTTATGTTTTATACGGGTGGTATTCATGGATTTACGGCAGGAATTAATGCAGAAAGCCAAGTCTAGGCTGCGCGAGATCACTTCCGAAGAAGACGCGTCACTCATTCACGCAGTGCGCTGCCTCGATGACTTGGATTCGGCTAAAAGCTTGTTGTACCAGCGGCTCGCGGAATGGCACAAGCCGTTTTTCCCGGAATTACGGTTGAAAAACGAGGAAACGCTGTGCAAGTTCATTATCGAATTCGGCGCAAGCAAGAAATTAAGCGCGAAAACGCTCGCTGAAATCGTGGGCGAAGACAAGGCAGCCGCGATAGTGAAAGCCGCTTCCTCGAGCCGCGGCATAGACGCGGGCAAGGAAGACGAGGCCGCGATGAAGTCGCTGGCTGCGAGAGTGCTCGAGTTATACACCGCGAGAAGCGAGATTCAAGCGTTCGTAGAGGAAAAATCGAGAAAGAAGATGCCGAACATCTGCACCTTAGTCGAGCCCTTGCTCGCAGCACGGTTATTGTCTCTTGCAGGGAGCTTGAAGAACCTCGCGGAAATGCCGGCTTCAACCATTCAAGTAATCGGCGCCGAGAAATCGCTATTCAAGCACTTGCGTTCCGGAACCCAACCGCCGAAACACGGCGTGATTTTTCAAGCACCGGAAATCAATGCTGCCCCGCTTCACCAGCGCGGTAGAATTTCTCGCGCTCTTGCAACAAAACTGGCAATCGCGGTTAAAGCGGATTATTACACTCACCACTTTATTGCCGATAAATTAAAAGCGAATTTCGACAAGCGCGTAAAGCAAATTCAAGACGCTCCAATTCGCGAAAAGCAAGCGCCGAGGCAATACACTCCGCGGCCGCCGAGACGCTTTGGTTCGCGGCCACCCGCGAGATTCGGTTCCAGGCCGCCGGGTAGATTCGACTCAAGGCCGCAAGACCGGTTTGATTCCAGGCCGTCAAACCGATCTGATTCTGCAAACCGGTTCGAGTCAAAGCCATCAAACAGGTCCGATTCGTCAAATCGATTTGATTCAAGGCCCGCAGGCAAGTTCACTACCGGAACGGGTTACAACCCTCGAGGCAAGAACAGCCGGCCGTTCAACAGGGGGCGCGGGAAACCGGTTAAAGGCGGGAGGCCGAGGCGTTATTAATGCGCGTCTTGTTTGCCGCAGACGCCCACGCCGAAATTCAAGCCATTGATTTCCTAAAGCAATTCTGGAATCAAGAAAAGCCGGAAGCTCTTGTTTTCGTTGGCGACTTTACTCAAGTAGGGCCAATCGACTACGCGCGCGACTTCATTAACGAAGCAAAGCAATTGACGCCTAACTTCAAGGCGATTCCCGGCAACAATGACACCGAGGCAGTGCGTGAACTAATGCGCGAGAAAGGCATTGATTTTCACGCCCAGGCAATCGACTTTCACGGCTTCAAGCTGGTTGGCTTCGGCGGCTCGAACCCCACGCCGTTCAACACGGTTTTCGAGTACGAAGACGAAGAACTCTACGATTCCATCGCCAAGCTTACGGACTCGCAATCCATCGTTGTTTCGCACGCGCCGCCTTTCAACTCGAACGCCGACAAGCTGCATAACGGCTTTCACGCGGGCTGCAAGTCGCTTCGGAAACTAATAGAAGAAAAACAGCCGCGTGCGTGCATTTGCGCGCACATTCACGAGAACGAAGGCGTTGAAACAATAGGCAAAACGAAAATCATCAAGGTCGCGCCGTTAATGCACGGCAAAGCCGCTCTCGTTGACTTAAATACTTTGCACGCGAAATTTCTTTCAATCAAGTGACTTTAAATGAAACAACTTTTTCCCGGCATCTACTCGAAAAACGGGAGGCTGTATACCCTTAACGCGGTCAAGGGCTTTCGCGTTCACGGCGAGCACGTTGCGCGCGAGGGAAGCAAGGAATACCGCGAGTGGAACCCGCGGCAAAGCAAACTCGCCGCGGCTATTGTAAAAGGAATCAAGAACATGCCC
>JAZDMM010000085.1:0-19754 GCA_043800965.1 Microcaldota archaeon
CCGCCGGTTCCGCAGTAAACAAGCGGCTTGCCGCTGAATGAATCGTGAAAAACAATGCTGCCGTTTACTACCGGAATCCCGCTCTTGTTTCCGCCGTCTTCAACTCCCTTGCGCACTCCCTCAAAAATCCTCTTTGGGTGCATTAACCGCGGCGGCAATTCTCCTTTGAAAAATGGCGATGCGAAGCAAAACACATCTGTGTTGAAAATCGGCTTGGAGCCGATCCCGGTTCCCAGAGTATCGCGGTTAACGCCGAGTATTCCGGTTAACGCGCCGCCGTAAGGATCGAGCGCTGACGGGCTGTTGTGAGTTTCGACCTTGAAAACCAAGTTCCATTTGTCGTTGAAGCGGATCACGCCTGCGTTGTCCTTGAAAACGCTAACGAGCCAGTCTTTTTCCTGCGCGATCTCGTCGGTTGTGCGCTTGATGAACGTTTTGAAAAGAGATTTTATTGTTTCCTTGCTTCCGTTCTCGTCTTCGTATTCTATTTCCGCGTTGAAAATCTTGTGCTTGCAGTGCTCGCTCCAAGTCTGCGCCAGGCACTCGAGCTCTACATCAGTCGCCTCTTCAGGCAGTCCTTTTTTCTTTCTTTTCGCGGCGTGCTTCTCGTAGTAATTGCGAATCGTCTTCATCTCTTCTAGGGACAAAACAAGAACGCGCTCTTCGCTGAGCGCAGATAGTTCCGTGTCGTCCAATCCGTTTAGTTTTATTTCCTCGACTTCATTTGAAGCCGTGAGTTTGACAACGGGCAAATTCAACGGAAATCCCTTGAACTCGCTTGCGGGAATAACGCGCCAGGATTGAATCAAGCCGTTAGCCAAGAGGCCAGAGCAGATTAGTTCGATTTCGTTTTGCGAGAGCGCGCCGTTAAGATAAAGCCTTTTTGAATAGTAAACCGCGCTTATCTTTTTCTTCAACGCGTCCTGAAGCGCTTCCCTTGCGGTATTGCCCGCGTTGTCGGTTACCCCAGGTCTGAAGCCGATTTCAATTGCCCAGTCAAAGTCGGTTGAAACCAGCGGCGCGTCAACAGCGTTTTCTTGAATTATCGCGTCGGTAAAAACACCGGCTGCTTTCTCTAACTCGCTTTTGCTCAAGTCGTCGCTAATTGTGTACGCTTCGGTTGTTTTAGCGTTATCAAGTTTAAGCCTTAGCTCGTTTTGAACGCGCGTTATAATCGAGTTGGCAAACGCATCTGTAACCCCCCGCTTAAAACCAACTTCAATCGAGTGCGGCAAAAACAAAAACCTCAACAAAAGTGCCTTTCTTTTTTGCGCTCTGCTTCCATTTTTTTGACATCTTCCTCGCTTATCGGAGTCGGGTAGTCGCCGTTCAAGCAAGCCATGCATAATTCGCCTTTCAACCCGATTGCGTCCTGCATGTCATCGATGTCTATATACGTCAATTCATCCGCGCCAATGTCTTCGCGGATTTCATCGTTCGTTTTATGCGCCGCGATCAGCTCGTCTTTAACCGGGAAATCAATTCCGTAATAACACGGGTATTCGTGCCGCGGGCAAGTCACGAGAAAATGAACCTTGTCCGCGTGCTCCTTGACAATCCGAATTATTCTCTTGCTGGTAGTCCCCCTCACAATGCTGTCATCAACCAGCAAAACGGTTTTCCCTTTCAAGACCGATTTAACCGGATTCAAGTTTACGCGAGTGGCGTTTTCCCTTTGCCCGGTCGGGAGAATGAACGTGCGCGGAACGTACCTGTTCTTAATCAAGCCCTCGCGTGAGTTCAAGCCGAGCTCGTCTGCAAGCCCTTGAGCCGCAGACCTTGAAGTGTCGGGAACCGGCACAACCACTTCGTCACCATTGGTTTTACAGTACTTCGCGAGCTTTCTGCCGAGTTCCAAACGCACTTCGTAAACGCTTTTTCCCTCAATAATCGAATCCGGCCGGGCGAAGTAAATCCATTCAAAGAAACAATGCTTCGGCCCTTGCGCATTCAACACGCGCGAGTGAACTTTCCCGTTCATTCCGATTAAAACCGCTTCCCCGGGCTTGACGTCCCGCTCTAAATCAAAGCCAAGCACATCCAATGCAACGCTCTCCGAAGCAAAAGCAAAAGCGTCTTCCCGCTTTCCCATGACCAGCGGCCTGATTCCGTGCGGGTCCCTGAACGCGAGCAAGCCCAGTCTCCCGATTAATGCAACCACGGAGTAACTGCCGTGCAATTGCTTCATCACCTGCCCGACCGCGGTAAAAACTTCTTCAGGGGTTAATTCGTCGCCATCCGCCTTCTTCAATTCCTCGGCAAGCAACAGCAGCATTACTTCCCCGTCGCACTCCGACTCGACCAGCGAGGAATATCTCTCGCGCAGTTCCGAGTAATTAATCAAATTACTGTTGTGCGTGGTTGCAATAGAGTACGGAATCGAAACCGCAAAAGGCGCGGCATCCACCTTGGAGGATTTCAATGAGCCGACAGTGCAATAGCGCACGTGCCCGAGGCCCATGCTGCCTTTCAACAAAGACAAATTCTGCTCGGAGAAAACCTGCGAAACGAGCCCGATTCCTTTTTTCACATTCATGCGCACTTTATCGAAGCAAAGTATACCCGTGGAGTCCTGGCCGCGGTGCTGCAAGCTCAACAAGCCCTTGTACACTTCCCCGGCAACGGGCTTTCCGTCAATGTTTATTACTCCGATAATCCCGCACATGTTTTCTTCCCCTCGTCAATGCTTGAAATGCCGCAGCCCCGCAAAAACCATTGCCATACCGTGTTCATCAGTTGCTTGAATCACGTCAGAATCCTTAACCGAACCCCCGGGCTGAATGATCGCGGTAACGCCCGCTTCGTGCGCTTCGTCAACCCCGTCCCTGAACGGGAAAAACGCGTCTGAAGCAAGCACGCTGCCGTTTGTTTCCAATCCGCTGCGCTCCGCTTTTTCAATTGCAAGTTTTACGGAATCAACGCGGCTCATTTGCCCGGCGCCGACTCCAACCAGCTGCCCGTCTCGCGCCAAAACAATCGCGTTCGACTTCACGTGCTTGCAGAACTTCCATGCAAACAACAACGCTTTCTTCTCGTCGCCACTCGGCTCTCGTTTTGAAACCGTTTTCAGCTCCTTAACCAACTGCGAATCCGCATCCTGAACCAGCGTGCCGCAAAAAACGCTCTTGAAGTTTTCGCGCGCGCTTAAATCGAACGCTTTAGTTACGTCAAGCAAAACCGTTTTCTTTCCCGCGAACAAGTCAACAACTCCGTTTTCAAAACCCGGCGCTGCAATCACTTCAACAAAGCGTTTTGCCAAAATCTCGGCCGCGTCCTTTTCCAGTGGCGCGTTAAACGCGAATACCCCACCGAAGGCAGAGAGCGAATCCGTCTGCAAGGCTTTTTCGAGCGCCTGTTTTTGGCTTTCGCCAACCGCGCCCCCGCAAGGATTCGAATGCTTTACCACCACTGCAACGGTTTCGCCTTTGAACTCGTGTGCCATTGCAATAGCCGCATCAACATCCACGAGGTTGTTGAACGATAATTCCTTGCCGGATAATTGCTTGAAAGAGCTATCGAACCCGTACAACGCGGCTTGCTGGTGCGGGTTCTCGCCGTAACGCAACTGCATCGACTTCGGTTGCACGAGCGCCAAGCCGTCGAAGCCGAAGAACTTCGCGATCAACGCGTCGTACGCCGCCGTTTTTGCGAATGCCTTAACCGCCAGCCCCTTGCGCGCATCGAAATCAAGTGCGCCTTCCTTCAACTTCACGAGCACGCCGTCGTAATCATTAGGGCTGCTGACAACCGCAACGCTCTCGAAGTTTTTCGCAGCTGCGCGCAACAGCGCGACGCCGCCGATGTCTATTTCTTCAACCGCGTCTTTTTCCGAATACTCCTCGTGCACTGCCTTCCCAAAAGGATACAAATTAACGCAAACCAGTTCGATATTTTTCACGCCGTTCTTCACCGCTTCATCATCATCCCTTCCGCGCTTGAACAAGATACCGCCGGCGATTTTCGGGTGCAGCGTCTTAACGCGCCCCTTAAACAACTCGGGCGCGCCGGTGTAATCACTCACTTCAGTAACCTGCAAGCCCGCGTCACGCAATGCCTTTGCAGTTCCGCCGGTTGAAAGCAGTTCAAATCCAAGCTCTGCTAATCCTCGTGCGAATTCAACCACGCCAGTCTTGTCAAACACGCTGATTAACGCAGTCCTCATTTCACAACCCCAAAAATTCTTCGCACGTGGTGAATTCCGCGCCCTTGCGTTCCGCGAACTCTAGCACTCTCCTGACTTTTTCAACCGCGTGCTTAGCCTGCCCATCGCTCCACTCCGCGTCAACCCCGCGCGCAACATGCCACGAGTGGGTCGCAAGCACGGTGACCACGTTTTCTTCAAGCGCTTTTTCAACGAACTTTAAGTAATCTTCAACATCGTAATCGCCTTCAAGCAAGCGCCACAAGTACGAACTCCGCTTGTGCCCATCCACTTCAAACTCCAGCAACGGCAGTTCCGGCAACGGCGTTTCAAACTCTTGTTCGCGTTCAACAGTGACCGAGGAATCGTACAAAAATCCTGCTTCATTAAGCAAGCCAAGCAGCTCGTCATCGTAATGCAAGTACGGCGCGCGAAAACCGAGCACTCTCTGGTGCGGAAACAAGTCATCGATTTTCTTCTTCGCTTGCTTAAGCGTCTTCAATTTTTCGTCGCGCGTCATTTTCACTTCAGTCAGCTCGCCGATGAAATCCTCGTGCGCCAAGCCGTGGCACGACACCTCGTGCTTGTCAAAAGCACTCGGCATCATTGAAATCGCTTCTGCAGCGCGCGCTTCGAAGAAAAAAGTCGCGGGCCAACCGCAGCCGTCGAGCAAGTCCTTCAACAGCCACAATCCTTTTTCGCTCGCTTCGAACAACGCCTCGTCTTTTCCCTTGGTAACCGCGCACGCCTTGCCTTTGCAGTGCCACGCCGCGTCAGTGTCAACGTCAACAGTGAAAATTACTTTCATTTCTTTTGCGCCTCAAAAGCTTGAACAGTGTTTTCCATCAGCATCGCAATAGTCATTGGCCCGACTCCCCCCGGCACAGGAGTAATCAACGACGCCTTTTCCTTAACCGAATCAAAATCAACGTCCCCGACTAGCGCGCCATCCGCTTGCTTGTTGATTCCGACGTCAACCACTACCGCGCCTTGCTTCACCATTTCCGCAGTCACCAGCTTTGGTTTTCCCGCGGCCACAACTAAAACATCGGCTTGCTTCGTAACCGCACTCAAATCCCGCGTCTTCGAATGGCAAACAGTTACAGTTGCATTCGCATTCAACAACAACGCGGCAATAGGCTTTCCAACCAGCTTGCTTCTCCCGATTACAACCGCGTGCTTGCCTTTCAATTCAACACCGTATTCCTCAAGCAAGCGCATTATTCCTTTCGGCGTGCACGGAACGAAAACCGGCTCGCCCGCAACCAAACGCCCGGCGTTGAACGGGTGCAAGCCGTCCACGTCCTTGCGCGGGTCAATGGCTTCGATTACGCGCGTTTCGCTAATTTGCTTTGGTAACGGTAGTTGAACGAGAATCCCGTGAACCGATTCGTCTTCATTCAGCTTGCGCACAACGTCAAGCAGCTCTTTTTCGCTAGTGTTTTCAGGCAGCTTGATGTTCTTCGGGCAGATCCCCAGCTTTTCGCAAGTTACTTCCTTTTTTGAAACATACACTTTAGAAGCCGGGTCCTCTCCCACCAGCACCACAGACAAGCCGACTTCTCCGCCAATCCCCGCAATCTTAGCCTTCAACCCGTTCTTAATGCGGGCGGCGAGCTCTTTCCCGTTCATCAGCTTCATTTGATTCGCACCCGCTTTCCTTCAACGCTGACTCGGTTGTCAGCAATCAATTGAATGGCTTCAATCAAAGCCTCGTGTTCCTTCAATCGAATTCGCGCACTCAACGATTCCTCGTCATCGCCTTCCTCAACGCGCACCGTTTTCTGCACGATAATCGGACCCGTGTCCTCGCCTTCGTCAACAAAGTGCACGGTGCAGCCAGTGACTTTCACGCCCCACTCGAGCGCGCGCTTTTGCGCGTCACTGCACCCGCCGGGGAACGCCGGCAAAAGCGAGGGATGCAAGTTAATGATTTTGTTGCAATACTTTTTCACGAACCACGGCGAAAGCATGCGGAACCAACCGGCTAAAACAACCAGCTGCACGCCCAACTCGTCGAGCGCAGCAGCTAACTGCTTGTCGTATTCCTCGCGCGGCTGGTTTTTAGACGCCTTGAGAATAATCGTTTTCACGCCGGCTGCCTTTGCTTTCTCTACTGCGCCGCAATCCGGCTTGTTTGACGCAAGAGCCGCGAGCTCAACGTTTTTGAGTGCACCGCGCTGCATTGCGTCTACTATCGCTTGAAAATTAGAACCATTGAAAGACGCTAACACAGCAATTTTAAGCAACCCGATTACCCACCGTCGGCTTAAGTAATTACAACGTCGAACAACGATTTAAGGCTTTTGTTGTTGTTTTTTATACTCGCGTTTAGTTCTATCTTTTAATGAGAAAAATCCTTTTCGCGCTGGTTGCCGTTGCCTTGCTTTCAACAGGCTGCATGGAGCTTTTAGACGAGTTAACGCCTAAAACAACTCCGGGCCCGGTTAATTACGGCATTGCCAGCCCTACGCCGACAGTCAAGGTAACGCCTTCACCGACGCCCCCGCCGCTGAAAGCGAGCGTGTCAATCAAGAACTTCAAGTTCAACCCCCAGGTAATCACGATTAAACTCGGTGGAACGGTCACTTGGACTAATAACGAGGGATTGGAGCACGTGGTTGCTTCAGATCCGTATCCCTCAAGCACGATACTCCCGAAACTCGTTTCCCAGCGCTTGAACCAAGGCGATTCATTTTCTTTCACTTTTCACGAAACCGGCTCTTTCGGCTACCACTGCCGCGTGCACCCCGAAATGAAAGGCACGGTTAAAGTCGTAGAGTGAAAAAATCGCTTAAAAGAAGCTCTTGCCTTTCGGCGAATCGCGCATCGTTACTTCGCGCTGAAAATCAGGATCGTAAATTTCAACGATTTTGAAAGTGCCGGAAGTAACCGCGCCTTCAGCCGTTGTTTCAATAGTTTGCTTCGTTACGTGCACCGTTCCCCAATGCAGCCACTTGCCGTCAATGTTGTGAACCAAAAACACGCGAACCGGAGGAGTGTGAAAAACGCGCGCGCCTTCTTTTCCGTGGAATTCAAATTCGCGCCCCACCAGTTGTTTGGCCGCAGTCGGGTCGCGCTCGTGCTTTTCACGGTTCAACAATTCAGAGGGAAAGCCTTGCTCTTCGGTTATCTGCAGAGTATCGTTAAACTCAATTATACTTCCCATTTAGTCACCTCGCAGGCGGGAGGTCGGCGGACTAAGCGCCGGCGGGAACCTGGGTTCCCTCCTACGGCTTAGAGTGATTTGAAGCGTGTCGTTGAATTCAATTAAACTACCCATGCAAAGCCACTAAAGAAAAATAATGCAGGGGGAGAGATTCGAACTCTCGAACTCCTAAGAGAATGGATAACACATCTCAGGGCTTTCCTTTTGAAAGCCTAGCCAAAGACCTTGAGTCCATCGCATTTGACCAGACTTTGCTACCCCTGCAAGCGTAGTATTGCTGTGCGTTACCTTGTTTTAAAGGTTTTTTAAACTAGAAACTGCTTTACCACGCGGGCCAGCAGCGGGATTTTCGTTTTCGCGTTTTTGACCGCGCTCACTTTCTTGAAAATGCGGTCGTACTCCTTTGAATCGGTTAACTCCTCGCCGCACGAGGAGCACTTCAGCACCTTAATGTCTTCGACAACTATGTCCTTGTCATAGACTTCAGTCACGGTTGTTTTCTTGAGTTTTCCTTTGCCGCAGATAGGACAATTCTTCATTTCCTGCACCTTTCCTTGAATTCGCGCACTTCCCAATTCTTTGAGGGATACGCCGTTATTAAAACTACGTTTTCTTTCCTGCGCGCATAGACCAAAGTAACGAATTCGTGAGCTGACTTTCGGTAAACGCAAAGATTCTTGTTTTCCGCGTCCTCAAACCTCACGCCTTTCGCGAACATAGTTGGAATTTCTTCGGCAAGTATGCCCCGCTCGACCAAGCGAATTCTGGCGTGTTTGGTAAGAAATATCTCCATTTCAATAGCGGGTTGCCTTAAGCGCTTTATATCCGATTCGGGGGTTGGTTTCCAGTGTTATTTTATAGGCCGGCGGGGTAATACGTTCGGTGGGTTAGATGGATGTTTTCGAGGCGGTTATGAAGAGGCGCAGCACTCGCGCGTTCAAGAAAGACGCGATTCCGGAAGGCGTAGTGCAAAAGCTGAAGGAGGCAGTCAGGTGGGCGCCGACTGCGGGTCACTTGGAGTCGCGTTTCTTTTACTTTGTCTTGAACGCGGAGAAGCGCAAGGCAGTCGCAGCAAGCTATTTCATTCCCGATTCCTTTGTCGGTCAAGCTCCTTTGATAGTGGTTGCGTGCACCGATTCCACGGTCAAGGAAAGGTACGGCGAGCGCGGCGAAACGCTGTATACCACTATCGATGTCGCGGCTAGCGTCGAGAACTTGATGCTCGCAGCAGTAGAGGCAGGCCTCGGCACTTGCTGGGTTGGGAAGTTCGACGAGGAAGCGGTGCGCAAGGCGCTAAACATTCCGGAAGGATTAAGGCCTATTTCGCTTGTTCCGGTGGGCGTTCCTGCTGAACAAAAGCAAGGGACGCGGAAAGACGAGAAAGAGACGATTCAAGTGATTAGCTGAACAAAAGCGAATCGTTTTTATAGAGTTTAAAGTGGGTTAATACGGACAATGGACAAAATCACCTTGACTCAACAATCGTTTAAGGCGCTCGCTTCCGACACGCGCATTCAATTGCTGAAGCAGTTGGATACGCGCAGGTACACCGCAAGCGAGCTCTCTAAACTCACGAGCCTCAGCGTGCAGGCGGTCACCGAGCACTTGCAGAAAATGGATGAAGCGGGATTGATTGAAAAACAGTCGGACGGCCGCAAGTGGGTTTACTACGCCTTGACTAAAGACGGGAAAGCGGTTGTGCACCCCGAACAATCGAATTTCATGGTTTTGCTTACGATCTTCATTCTCGCTATCGCCTCTGCCTCTTTCTTGCTGTACTCGGGGCTAACTCCCTCTTCCCCGGTGCAAACCAAGTTCAACGGGCAGATGGCTTTAGCAACCGCGCCCGCCGCGTTAGGCGTTGACGGAAGTACAGCGTCCGCGGGTGAACCGCCGGTGATCGTTTCCTTCGAATCAGGGGACTACGCTACGGTTACCATGCCCGATGGTTTCGCGATTCAAGCCGAGATGGCGGTTACGCCGGAACAGCGAAGCGCGGGATTGAGCAACCGGGATTCGCTTTGCGCTTCGTGCGGAATGCTGTTTATTTTCGAGGATGAACGCCAGCGAGAGTTCTGGATGAAGGACACGAATATTCCGCTTGATATTATTTTCCTGGATTCCCAAGGCAATATCGTCGGTTTGAAGCCGAATGCCCAGCCTTGCCTGCAGGACCCGTGCCCGATTTACCGTTCGGTTGAGCCGAGTTCATTGGTTCTCGAAATCAACGCGGGCCAAGCGCAAGCTCACGGCTTGTTTTTCGAGTAGCTTTTTATTCGGGGTTTTCGTCTTATAACCCATGGTTCTACAGCCGATAGTAATTTTGCTGTTGTCGCTTGTTGTTTTATCGAAATCGAGCCATTACATTCTAGACTCATCCATCAAACTTGCAAAGTTTTTCCGCGTCAGCGCAATGGCAATCGGGTTCATCCTGATTTCAATAGCGACTTCCCTCCCCGAACTAATGGTGTCGCTGCTAGCCGCGATTCAAGGCACCCCGGGCTTGTCCATAGGCAATGTTTTAGGCGCTAACATCGCTGATGTTACGCTTGTTTTGGGTCTTGCTGCATTAGCGGCTTCGACCTCGAAAGAACATGCCTTGCTGGTTAAGACGCGCGGAGAGCTCGTGAGCTTGATAAAAATACTGCTCGTGGCATCGGTTTTGCCGTTGCTTCTTCTTGTGGAATCGATTTCTTCTTACGCGGGCTTGTTTCTCCTCGGGGTTTTCGCGGCCTACTCGTTCTTCATTTTCAAGGAGGGGGTTTCGGCAAGCCAAAAAGACAGCGTTACAGCGCGCGATGCGGTTTACGCTGGAATGACTTTCGGAGCCAGTGCCGTTGTTTTGCTTTTGTCAGCCCACTTCGTGGTTTCTTCAGCTGTTTCCTTAAGCGAGGCTTTTGGTTTGGCTCCCGCGGTCATAGGCGCGACTATAATCGCCTTGGGAACTACTTTACCTGAAGCAGTGGTTAGTGTTGCAGCTGCGCGCCGCGGCGAACACGGAATAGCTTTTGGCACTGTTCTCGGTTCGTGCGTAGTCAACCTTTCCTTGATTTTAGGCTTGTCCTCACTGATAACCACGGCCGTAGTCAACCTATCCGTTTTCGCGGACTTGGTGGTCTTCGCCTTGTTTTCAAACCTGGTTTTATGGGTTTTACTGCTTTACCGCAAGAAGCTCGGCTTCCCGGAAGGCGTGGCGCTGCTAGGCGTTTACGTATTGTTTCTGCTGTCCACGCTTCTGCTCGTTTTAGGGCGGTAACCTAAGTTATTTATTTGCGGGTTTCGTTCCTGACTTTGAAAATGATTCAGTCAATTATCATCCTGCTGATTTCGCTGTTCGTGCTGTCGAAAGCCAGCCACCTGGTCTTGGATTCATCGGTTAAACTATCCAAGTTTTTCGGCTTAAGCAAGCTCGCAATCGGTTTTCTCCTGATTTCCATTGCTACTTCCCTGCCTGAACTCATGGTTTCCTTGCTTGCGGCCGTTCAAGACAACGCGGCAATATCCGTGGGCAACGTGCTCGGGTCGAATATCACGAATATCACGCTTGTAATGGGCTTGGTGGTTTTGGCGCACGAGTTCGCGGTGAAGGACAAGGCGGAATTGCTTCAACTCCTCAAGATTTTGTTTATCGCTTCCCTCCTGCCCCTGCTTTTGCTTATTGACTTCGTTGCACGCTACGCCTCCTTGTTTTTGCTCGGCGTTTTCGCGGCGTATTCGCTTTACATCTTGCGCGAGGAAGTAATTTTCGAAGAATCCGGCTTGGTTCACCCGCGCGACGCGGTTTTCGCGGGAATGACTTTCGGCGCGAGCGTTGTGATACTCCTTCTATCCGCGCATTTCGTAGTTTCATCCGCTGTTGACGTTGCCTTTGGGCTCGGCTTGTCGCAAGCCGCCATTGCAGCCACGCTTATCGCGCTCGGCACATCGCTTCCGGAAGTCTCGGTGGGCATTCAAGCGGCCAGGCGCGGGGAAACCGGGATAGTCGCAGGCACGGTTTTAGGCTCGTGCATTGTCAACCTGACCCTGGTTCTCGGATTGGCGTCCTTGGCCCGGCCGGTTGTCGCCAATCTGATTGTTTTCGCGAACCTGCTTTTGTTCCTCTTGATAGCTAACTTCGTGCTGTGGATCTTACTGCTGTACCGGCGCAAGCTCGGGTGGCACGAAGGCCTGGTTTTAATCGGGGTGTACGCCTTGTTCGTCTTATCCACGTCTTGGCTTACGCTAGGCCTCTAAAAAAGCTTTATTAAATTGATTGCGTTTTAGTTTGCATGGCTCTGGTTTTAGGCGTTCCCAGTATAATGCTTGTTTTAGGCTTAATCATAATTCTCGGGTTTTTCAGCACGCTTTTCTTTGAAAGAACCAAAATTCCCGACATTATCATTCTCATGTTGGTCGGCTTGTTGATAGGCCCGGTTTTCAAGCTAGTTCAGCCCGGGGATTTCCTGCCGTTTGCGCCGTTCATAGGCGCGCTTGCGCTGATAATCGTTTTAATGGACGGCGGCTTGAACCTCGACATTTTCAAGGTGCTCACCGAGCTTTCAAGGTCGACCGGATTCACTTTTCTTGTTTTTGCGTTAACAATCGGGCTGGGCACTGCTTTCTTGCACTATATTCTTGCGTGGCCGTTGTTGCACGCGTTGCTTATGGCTACCGTAGTCGGAGGCACGAGCTCTGCAATAGTTATTCCCATTTTATCCCAAGTTTCACCTAACGAAAACATCCGCATATTCTTGAGCCTGGAGTCGGTGTTGACCGACGTTTTGTGCATTGTTTTTGGCTTGGCGTTCCTTCAAATAATTCTTTCAAACCAGTTTAACGTGGGCGCCGCCTCGCACAGCTTAGTAAGCGCGTTTTCAATCGCGGCTGTGGTAGGCGTTTTATTCGCTGTCTTGTGGATCGGGGTAATCCACCGTTTTTACGGCAAGCCATTCAGCTACTTCGTCACGCTTGCGGTAGTGTTTATTTTGTACGCCGCGGTTGAATCCGTGCAAGGCAGCGGTGCAATCGCGGTCTTGACTTTTGCCTTGCTTTTGGCTAATTCCAAGCGGATTGCCGCGTTATTGAAAATCGAAGGCCAGTACGCGCTCGACCGCTCGATCAAGACCGTGCAAAACGAAATCAGCTTCTTCGTCAAAACATTCTTTTTCGTTTACCTCGGATTGATTTTCCAGCTCGATTCTGCACTGGAAACGCCCGTTTTGCTGGCGTCAATAGGCCTGCTCGCTACAATAGCACTCGCCCGCGCCATAGTCGTCGAGATCTTGTCGCGGCTTGACTCCTCGATTGCGCAATTCAAAACCTTGTTTATTTCAATGATGCCGCGCGGATTGGCTGCGGCGGTGCTTGCTTTTCTCCCGATGCAGGCGGGGTTGCAAATAAATTATTTCCCTGAAATCGCGTTCTTCGTTCTTTTCCTGACTAACGTCGTTGCCACCATAGGCGTTTTCAAGTTCGCTTCCGAAGACCGGAGCGGGCCGGAACCAGAGCAAAGCCAGCCCCCCCGCCAACAGTACTCGCCGCGCATAAGGCCCGACTTGACAAAGCCGCGGATAGTCAAGAAATAAAAACGGGTCCGCCTTAATTTCTACAGTGAATTACTTTGTCTGCAGATTCCTTTGTTAATGTCGAGTTTCAAATCAGCTTACTGCTGTTTTTCGCGGTAGTGGGCTATTTCCTGGCTACGCGGTTCAACCAGTCCATCGTTATCGGCGAGATTCTAGTTGGAATCATAATCGGGCCCAGCGTGTTAGGCTGGATTACGCTAACGGATTTCGTTAACAACCTGGCCATTATGGGCTCTATTTTCTTGTTGTTCGTGGTTGGCTTGCAGACGAAGTTCAAGGAAGTGTATACGCTGCGGTCCACTTTAATCGCCTTAGCCGGCGTTTTCGTTCCGTGGGTTGCGGGTTACTTCCTGGCTTTGTTCTTCGGTTACGGGCAAATAGAAGGCATGTTTGTCGGGACCGCGTTGGCAGCGACTTCAATCGCCATTACCGCGCACGTGCTGCGTGAAATGGGGCAGTTGGGGAGTGCAGCGGCGAAAGCAATCATAGGCGCAGCAGTCGTCGACGATGTTTTATCCTTGCTTGCCTTGTCTTTAACGCGCCAGTTCGCCGAACAAGCAACAGTTTCCTTTGATTTAATCGGAACAGCGTTGTTTTCAGCTGGTGCTTTTCTTTTCCTCTCGCTGTTATTCGGCGTTTTCCTGATTTCGCCTCTGCTCAAGCGCTGGGATGAATGGGCGGTCAAACGCGGAATCGGCAAGTCGACTTTCATTCTCGCCATTGCAATCGCGTTTCTTTACAGCATGCTCGCGGAAATAGCGGGCTTAAGCGCGATTGTCGGCGCATTCGTAGCAGGAGTCAGTTTGGAAGCACTCGACATCTCGAGTTACCGCGAGGGGGCGGAGTACCTCGAAATCATTTTCGCCAGCATCTTTTTCGTTTCATTAGGCGTGTTGATTGACATCGGCGCCATTACCGGGCCGGTCGCGATTTTCCTGATTGTCTTGACCGTCGTGGCAATCGCGTCCAAGTTTGTCGGCTGTTTCATTCCCGCCATACTAACGGGCTTGAACAAAGTCGAGTCCACCATAGTAGGCGTCGGAATGGTGCCGCGCGGTGAAATCTCCATGATTGTTGGTTTATACGCTTTAAACGCGGGCTTAATCCAGCAAGACTTGTATTCCGCGATCATGCTGATGTCGCTGTTAACCACTATCGCGGCTCCGGTTGTGCTGCGGTGGCTGTACTCGTTCATTCACACAGGAAGGCCGCGCGTAATCGGTGCCTTGGCTCAATAAGA
Source organism: Microcaldota archaeon (assembly GCA_043800965.1). Classification (GTDB taxonomy): domain Archaea; phylum Micrarchaeota; class Micrarchaeia; order Norongarragalinales; family Norongarragalinaceae; genus JAZDMM01. The sequence continues at coordinate 14,115 of JAZDMM010000085.1, forward strand.
CGCGCTGAACATTTCGCTTGAAAAAGGAATGTACTTGATCAACAGCCCGCCCACGATCAAAATAAACAGCGCGTCCACGCTCAAGTAATCGAACGCGGCTAGCGCTAAGACCGCAATTATCACGCCGTAGTAAACGGGATCCATGACCGGCAGTACCATACGTATACTTTCGCGAAACCGTCTATAAAAATGTTTCTACCGCTTAGTTTATACAATTACGGCGAAAAGCCGTATTTAGAGAACAAGTACGCAATCAAGACCAAGATGACGAAGTCCGTTAGCTCAATCACGCCGAAAAACGCCAACAACAACGCAGCAATAGTGAAAACATTCCAAGTAGCGAGCTTCATTTCAACCCAACGTTCCGGCTTAAAACAAGTATAACGAATTAACTGATATTAATCTTTCGCAAAAATCAGGCGAGAACGCTGTTTGCAACGTCCAAACGCTCTAGTAATCCGGTGTAATTGTCCGCGTCGTCAACCGCAACCAGGCGCTTGATGCGGTTCCTCTTAAGCAGTTCCACAGCCTTCTCAACAGTGTCGTTTTCATTAATCGTCTTCGGCTTCAGCGTCATTATGTCTGCAACCGGCAGGGAGCCAAACCTTTTGACGCGCTCTTCGAAATGCGCCTTGGTGTGCTCGGCCTTGGATTCGTACGAATAATTAGTTACGTTAATGTAAAAACAGTTCAGTAAATCGCCGTCAGTCAAAACCCCGATCGGCTTGTCGCGTTCGTCGACAACGGCCAAGCCGAAAAACCCGTTTTCAACCATTACTCGCGTAGCCTCGGCAAGCGTCTGGCTTTTTTTCAGTGCAGGCGCCTTCCTAACCAACGACTTAACGCTCTTCAACAAAACAAAAACACCTTTTACTAACTTTCCCCCTTCAAATTAAAAAGCTTGTTTTTCCGGCGCTTGACCCGTTCAAGCCGCCCTCTCGTGCCTAGGGTGCTCGTGGCCCTCAAGCTTCCTCAGCTCGAGGTGCTTGATGTGCGCCTTCTTCGCCTTGAGAAACTCGCTCGAGTCAAGCTTGTGCTTTTCAATCATCATGGAAGCGTGCCGCCCGCCGAGAAAGTGAGGCAAAAGCACGTAAGTGGCGCCTTGTTCGTAAAGCCTCAAGGCGTCCTCGATCTGGTGGGATACGACTATGATAATCGCTTTCTTGTTTGCGTGCCTGATTTTTTTCACGAGAAGCGAGTTAGTCTCGAAGCTGGGAATCGTCGAAACCGCCATCTTGACCTTTTGCAGGCTCAAGCTGTCGAGCATCTCTAAATCGTTGGCGTCCCCGTACTGGCAGTCGATGCCTTCATCGGCAAGCCTTGTTATCACGGCTGGGTCGTAGTCTACGACCAAGAACTCTCTCTTGATTTTTTTTATCGAGTCCATCACGTCGAAACCTATGCGGTTGTACCCGAACAAAACAACGTCGTAATGACCTTCCTTGTGAAACTTGAGCTCGTCGACTTTCCTTCCCTTGCGCTCGAAAAGCGATAACGGCTTCGCGAGGCAAGCGTATAACGCATCGGAGTTGAGAATCATGTAAGTCGAACCGGTTATAGTCACCAAGCCGACTATGGTTACCAGTGACAGTATTTCACCCGTCAAGTGGCCTAACGTGACTCCCAGCGCAATCAACACGAGCGAAAACTCGCTTATCTGGGCAACGGTCAAGCCCGCCCGGAAGCTGTTTCTCTTAGTGTAACCCAACGCGCCCATCAACATTATCACTATCAAGGGATTGCCTATGAGAATGAACGCCGACAACACAACGCTCGGTATCAAAAAGAGGGTTATGTTATCGAAAATCATTTGCGAACCGAGGAGAATAAAGAACAATACTATAAAGAAATCGCGCAAGGGCCTGACTTTAAAGCTGATTTCCTGGTTGTACGGGGAAAACGACAGCATCACGCCCGCCAGCAAAGCGCCGGCTTCCACCGAAAAATTCAAGTAATGAAAAGCCGCGGCAATGGCGAGACACCACCCGATTGAAAACAAGAGCAGGAACTCTTGCGACTTCGCGACTGCGTTAATGACCCGCGGCAGGAAAAGAAAGCCGAGAACCGGCAGCGCCACAAGCACTGCCAAGCCCGACGCGATATGCCCAAGCTCAAGCGCGCCCCCGGCCCCGCTCGGGATAGAGGACAAGACTATTAAAATCACTATCGCAATCAAGTCTTGAACTATCAAAAAACCGATGGCTATCCTGCCGTAAAGCGTTTCCAAATCCCGCTTGTCAGACAACAGCTTCATTATTATGATCGTGCTGCTGAAAGTCAAGGCAACGGAAACGTACAGCGAAACCACGGTTGAAAAACCGAGTAATTTGAGTATGAAAAATCCGATTACGGACGTGAAAACCACTTGGCCGACGCCGGTAACCAGCGATACTTTACCGACTTCCTTGATTACCCTCGGGTTCAAGCTCAACCCGACGATGAACAAGAGGAAGGCAACGCCTATTTGCGCGAAAGCCGCGATAGTGTCCGTTGCCCTGACCAAGTCCAGGAAAACCGGGCCGACTACGATGCCTGAAACGATGTAGCTGACTATGAGCGGCTGCTTCAAAAACCGGGCTACGCCCGCTAGCGCTACTGTTACTATAAAGATTCCAGCGAGCTCGACGAAAATGCTTACGCCCAAGTGCAGCGCCCTTTTTTGAATTTAGCACCGCCTGTAATTTATTACTACCGCCGCTGCCTTCAAGCCGGGAAAGCTTTGCGCGTCACCGCCTTCATGACTTCAATGAAGGCAAAGACGGATAAAGAAACGAGCAAGGGAACGATCCAGTCCGTCAGGCCCAACGTCGACAGCTCGAACACGCGCTGTAGAGCCGGGACGTACAACGCGCTTAACGTCAATAAGAGCGTGACGAACGCGCCTGCTATCAACAACTTGTTCGACAAAATTCCGATTTTAAACACTGACTCGTCCAAGGACCTGAAGGCGAACGGAACAAACAAAATCATGCTCGTTATGGTGGCGAACGTCATGGTGCGCGCTTTGCCAATGTCGCTTGCCGGGTCATTAGACAAGAAAACCCAGAAAGACGAGAGCGCCATAAACGAGGCAACACAGAGTATCAACACCAAATTCCTCTTTTTCAAAATTTTTTCGCCGGGCTTGCGCGGTTTCTTGGACATCACTCCGGCCCGCGCCGGATCCAAGCCCAGAGCCACGGCAGGCAGTATCTCGTCGAAAGTGTTTATGAATAAAATCTGCAAGGCGATTAACGGAAGGAAATCGAAGCCCAGCAAAGCGATTCCCAAGATAATCAGGATTACTTCGGTAAAGTTCCTGGAAATCAGGTAGCACGTGAATTTTTCTATGTTATCGTAAATAGTCCTCCCGCGTTTCACGGCTTCCACTATGGTGGAAAAGTTATCGTCTTGCAGAATCATGACGCTCGATTCTTTCGCAACATCGGTTCCCTTGATGCCCATTGCTATGCCGATGTCGGCTTTCTTTAACGCCGGAGCGTCATTGACGCCGTCGCCAGTCATCGCAACAATGTGGCCTTTCCTTTTCAGCGCGTCGATTATCCTGAGCTTTTGCTCAGGCATCACGCGCGCGTAAACGCTCACCTTTTCCACTACCGCGTCAAGCTCTTCATCCCTCAACTCGTCTAACTCGCTTCCCGTGATTGCGCCGTCCGCGACTATCCTCTTAAGTTTCTCATCCTTCAAGCCGTTCAGCAAGGATTCCCTGTCCCCGCAAACCAAGCCGATTTTCCTTCCCACAGCCATCGCGGTTTTCTCGTTGTCGCCGGTTATCATGACGACTTTAATCCCCGCCTTTCCGCAAGTGTCCACGGCTTCGGTCACGCCTTCGCGCGGCACGTCCATCATGGCAACCAAGCCAAGGAAAACCAAATCGTTTTCAACGCGCTGCGAGTCCAATGCCCCGGAAATTTTTTTGTAAGCCACGGCGAGAACGCGGAAAGCCGCGTCCGTTAACTCGTTGTTGACCCTTGAAATCTCCGCGGCTTCGCCTCTCGCAAGCCGCTCAACCCTCCCGTTCTTGTCTGCAAACCCGCATTTTTTCAAGACAATCTCCGGCGCCCCCTTGACGAACGCGATTTTCCCCCCGCCTTTCTCGTGCACGGTGGACATGATCTTTCTCTCGGAAGTAAACATTATTTCCTCGACGCGCGGGAACTCCCTTTCCAAAGCGTCTTTCCACAAGCCCGCTTTCGCTGCCGCAACCACTAAAGCGATTTCCGTGGGGTCGCCTACCGATTCCCACTTGCCTTCCCTTTCCTCAATCACCGCGTTATTGCACAACGCAACGCCCTTCAGCAAGAACGAGAGGTTTTTTTCCGCTTCCGCATTGATTTTCCCGCCGCCGGCGGTGAAGCCGCCTTTAGGCTCGAATCCGGCTCCCGAAACCTCGAAAAACCCGCCGTCGACGAAGATTTTTTCCACGGTCATCTCGTTTTTAGTCAGCGTGCCCGTCTTGTCAGTGCAAATCACGGTCGTTGAACCCAGCGTTTCAACGCCGAGCATTTTCCTCACGACCGCGTTGTGCTTCGCCATGCGGTTCATTCCGTAAGCGAGAGTCAAAGTCAGCGTTAAAGGAAGCCCTTCGGGAACAGCCGCAACCGCCAAAGCCAGCGAGATAACCAGTATCCCGGCTAAAGGAGCCCCTTTCAAAACGCCTAACGCGAAAGTCAAGGAACAAGCAGCGAGGGCAATCAAAGCCAAATTCCTCGCAAGCTGCTCCATTTTCTCCTGCAACGGGGTCTTTTCCTCGGTTTCCTGAATCAGCCTCGCTATGCCGCCGAGCTTGGTTCGCATTCCCGTTGCAACGACAAGCGCCTTGCACTTGCCGTTCGTTATCTGAGTTCCCGCGAAAATCAAGTCCCCCACGGACTTGTCGACGGCAGCGCTTTCACCGGTTAACGCGGCTTCATCAACTTTCAAAGTAATGAGTTCCAAAACCTTGGCGTCGGCTGGAATCTTGTCCCCGGCTTCCAAAAGCAGGATGTCGCCCGGCACGACTTCCCGCGTCTGCACCTCCCTTACTTTACCGCTCCTTAAAACCTTGGTTATTGGCTGCACCACGTCTTTAAGCGCGGCCATCACCCGCTCGGCCTTGTATTCTTGAACGAAACCCAGCACTATGACAACGCCTATTATCAAGAGGACGACGAGGAAACTCAAGGTTTCCCCGATGAAATAAGAAATCAAGGCAGCTGCGAAAAGCACCCAGAGAATAAAATTAGTGAATTGACGCAAAAAAACTTTGAGGGGAGTCACCTTGCTTTTTTCCTTGAGCTCGTTGAAGCCTTCTTTCTCCAGCCGCGTTTTCACTTCAGCTTCGCTCAACCCGTTGCTGCCGCTATCGAGCTCTTTCAACGCTTCAACGGGCTTCAGCGCGCGCCAGTCCATGTTGAAGAAAAAACGCGCGCTAACTATTTAATAGTCGCTTTCGATTCAATAACTCGCAATGATTATCGGCTTGGCTCCAATGGCGGGCTTCACGGATTACTACTACCGCGAGCTGTGCCGCAAACGCGGGGCGCAGTTAACTTATACTGAAATGGTTTCAGCCGAGGCGCTGGTTCGCGGGAACGCGAAGTCGAAAGAATTGTTGAAAGCGAAACGAAGCGAGGTAACGCAACTCTTCGGCTGCAATCC
>JAZDMM010000004.1:0-3065 GCA_043800965.1 Microcaldota archaeon
CCTTTGGAACAGCTTGTTTCCGTCTTAGACGGGTTTGAAAGCACTGGCCGGTACATTATAGCACCAATTTTGTTCGAGGTTCCCGTGCTTCAACCTATTGGCCATCCCCGTATTGGCCTTGTGGATTACTTTAAGAAATTGAAGCAGCTTGGCTTGAATAACGAGAATAATCTACGCCGATTTGTTTCCGAAGTTTCAGCGCACCCGGACTTAGACGCTCTTTTCACCGCACGCAGAACAGCTAACAATCTACACGTTAGCGCTACCGGCGGAGAAGTAGCTGGTGAAACCGCTGAGTCAATTGAAAACGCTGGACGGCAAGCCGGCCAGACTGTGGACGACGCAGTTCCAGAATTAACGCCTCGCCAAAGATTCAGCTTAAACAGGTTTCAATTGCTTGCTGGAGGCACGGTTACGCTTGCTAAGATTATAGGGGTCATGATGTTCGACATTAATTTCATGCCGGTTTACGCAAATCTTGATGAGAAGCCCAGCCTGAACAACATCGTTATAGCCAGCAAAGCGCTGAGAAATGATGAAGCAAGGCCGAGCACGGTAGGGTTCGTGTTAAACACTAAACCGTACAACATTTTTGAAGACTTGGGTTGTAGCCCGGACGCGCCTTTATGTGTTGTGCTAATAGAGAATCCCACGATTAGCGGTCTTGGCATGATTTCAGTTTTGATCTTAGATGAAAGCTTGCAGGAGCATAGGGCGGAGATATTTAATTCGCTTTTTGTTGCGGAAGCGCCTCCGTTGTCTTCGGAAATGCTTGGCGGCGCTTCTTTAAGCGATGTGCAGATTATTTGCGGCCGGATTACTTCCAGCGGTTTTGCAAGGGATGATTCCATTTGCGGCGGGTAATTTAAATGAAAAAAATAAACTTGGTTTTGCTGGCGTTGGCTGCATTGTTTCTAGTTTGGTATTTCGCTTTCGGCGGCGACCAGCAAACGGGTAAAGCGGTAACGCAAGTTACTGCGCCGGAGTCAAATTTCCCAGAGCGCATGCAAGCTTTTGAAAGCGAGGAAGGGGATTATTTTCTGAATTACTTTGACAAGGAAAACGATTTCGGCGTTAAGTACCCCGAGGGTTACCCGGTTCAGTTGGCTAATGATTCTGCTGCTTACTTGAAACTCGGGTTTTTCGCCTCGCGCGATTACTTCGAGATAATTTATCTTGATTTCATTACAGATGATTTTTCCTTGCAGGATTTTGTCGAAGCCAGTGCTTCTGACACGCAATTTCAAGGCCTGCAGGAAGTGCAAGTTAAGGGAAGGAAGGTCTTGCTTGCGGATGTTAAGGGAAATGTTTTTGATTTCGTTCCGTTCATTGGTAAAGCAGGCGTGATCGAGTGCGCGAGGTCGGACAAGAGCATTGCTGTTCTCGGCGTACTGCCCGAAAACTTAATTTATGACTTGAACGTAGTGGAATACATGATTTACTCGGTTGATTGTTGATTTAGAGGGGTTTGCGCGTGTTGAAGAAGATTGCGGTTTTGTTTTTGGTTGGCTTCGTGTTGTTCAGTGGCTGCCTTCAGGAAAGCAAGTTAGGGGCGCCTACTCCGACGGTTTCGGCTCAGCCTTACAATTACGTTGCGAGCCCGACTCCGACTCAGCAAGCAACTACGCAGGCATCTGTGGCCGCCTCGCCAACTAAAGCCGCTTCTCCGACTACGGTAACGGCAAACAACAAGCTCAAGGTCTCGTTGCCGGATTACTCCAGCAGCGAGTACTTCAAGGCTACTGTTACGAATAACGCTGGCGCGAAAGTCAAGATTACCGCGGCTACTGTTGACGGTTCTGGCTCGCTGGTTGTAAAGAAAAACATTGACGCGGGCGCTTCCGATATGATAATCGTAACAAAGCCCAATAACTGCGGCGCGCAAGCTGTTGCTTTCGAGATTGATTTGAAGCTGACTTACGACGTGACCGGCGGTTCTTCCGGAGTCAGTGAAACGCACGTAATCAAGGGCTACTGCGGTTGACTCGCGAAAAAAGCCGGGGTTACGCTAACGACGCGGGCATCACGTGATTTTTTGGCGCATGAAAACGTTGAAGTCGAGATAAAGATTCCCGTCGTTGAAAAAAAGTTTGCGGGCGTTAAATCCAGGCTCGCTGAACGCGCTGAATTCGTTAAAGAATCCCGGCAGTCCGACGAGTATTTCACTCCCGCGCATCGAAACTTTGTTGAACCGGCTTTTCCTTCGGAGTGGCTTAGCATTAGAGAGCGCGGCGGGAAAACGATTTTGAATTACAAGCACTGGCGCCCGGATAACGCGGACGTAAAAACGCATTGCGACGAGTATGAAACCGAAGTAAGCGATGCGGCGCGCTTGCGCAAGCTGCTTGATGCGCTTGATTTCAGGAAGCTAGTTACCGTTGAAAAAAAGCGTTTGGTTTACCGCGTTGGAAACGATTTTGAAATTGCTTTAGACGAAGTTGCTGAACTCGGTTTCTTTATTGAAATCGAGGCGTTAAAGGATTTCGGCGGAGTCGAGGCAACGCGCGAGAAGTTGTTCGAGTACGCTGGTGAACTAGGGCTTGATGCGCGCAAGGAATTCGAAAAGCGCGGTTATCCTTATATGCTGATGAAAAAGAAGGGGTTCGTTAACCTCAAATGATGCGGCTGCCGGGAATCGTACGCCCGCGGCGGGAGACACCGTGCGCGGTTCGTGTCAAACCTTGCGGTTTGTCACGCGCTACAAAGCTCAGCTTTGTACGCGTCTCCCTTGAACGGGCTGTTCGCGCCCTCTTCCAAAGAAAGGGAGGGGGAGTCGGCGGAGTAAGCGCCGAGGGGGAACCGTAGGTTCCCCATCTACGGCTTACTGCGGCTGCCGGGAATCGGACCCGAACCTCAAGCTTTTTCTGGCGTCTGCATTACGCCCTGGGAAGCTTGCATCCTACCACTGGACCACAGCCGCGTTCATTCAGCGAATTGGTTTATTAATTGCTAAAGTTAATATTTAACTGGGTTTAGTTTTTCTTTATTATTTAGCCATTTTTAGCGGTTGGGTTGGTTTAAGGCATATGAACGTACTCGTTTTAGGCGCTGGAGCAATGGGCCGC
>JAZDMM010000007.1:0-4395 GCA_043800965.1 Microcaldota archaeon
CCGGCAACCCGGTTGCGTTCTCGTCTAAAACCGTAATCGTGCTTTGAGTATAATTACTGGACTCGTTCAAGAGCTGCATGCGTATAGTATACGCATTCCATCCTTCCTCGACTTCGAAAACCGGCTCGTCAGTGCCGTCAAAAGGCGCGTAACCATCCGCCTCTGCGGTGAAATACAAGCGCGTTCCCGCAGTCAGCTCGGTGCCCAACACTCCGCTGCCGTCATCCGCTTCAATTGTTGAAATAAGCAAGTCGCTGAACGCGTTGTAAACGTAAACAATCGCATCCACCGACTCGCTGTTGGCGTCTAAAACAGTGACCGCAAGATACGCCGCGTCCTCCTCGGGCGGGGGAGTCGGTGAAACAGCGGGCGGAGTCGGGCGCACAGTTGGAACAGACGGCGTAACCGTAGGCGTTCCAGAACACGATGAGGAAACGCACTTGATTGAAACCGTTACAGAACCGGATGCCAGCAAGTCAACCGCTGACTGTCCCGGAGAATAACCCGTTTTACTCGCCTTAACGGTATAAACAATCGGCTGGAGACCGGTGAACGGAATCACGCCGTCGTCGTAAGTCTGGCCCGAGTCAACCTCTTCGTCGTTGAAATAAACCGATACAAGCGCGCCTTCAACCGGCTTGGACTTGTCGTCTAAAACCGTCACAAGCAAGCGGCCCTCGAATCCTTGCGAAGAGCCGGCGAAAAACAAGAAGTACAGCAGGGCTAAAAGCAGGAAAATCAATAAAACGAAAACCGGGAAAGAAGGAATGCCGCGGGATTCAAGCGGGTCAACGAAGTACTTGTAAACCGGCAAGTGCAGTTTCTGCTCAAGGAAATCCATGAACGCATAGTACTTTTCTTCTAGAGCGTGGTATATCCCGCCTTGCTTCTGCTCTGGCTCCATACAAGCGTTACTCTTAATTGGTTTAAATAAGATGTGTTGATGTAATATTAGCTCATGGCAAATGCACTCGAGAAAGCGGTGAAGGAAGCCGGCGCTAAAACAGGCGGAGCCCAGCAAACGGCTACTAAAAGCCTTGACTACGGAAACGTTGCTTTCCCATTGTTCGCCGCAGCCAAGGAAAAGAAAGCAAACCCTATTAAACTCGCCGAGGAAACCGCAGCTAAAATAAAGCCCGGCAAATTCGTTGAAAAAGCGGAAGCGGTTAACGGCTACGTCAACGTTTTCTTCAACAACGCGTTTTACGCCGAAGCAGTGAACGAAGCCAATTCCGAAAACTACGGCTCAAATGCTACGGGCAAAAACAAAGTCGTAGTAATCGATTTCTCGTCCCCGAACATAGGCAAGCCGTTGCACATCGGCCACATTCGGTCAACAGTGCTCGGCGACTCTGTAAGAAAACTTCACGATTACTCCGGCTTCAAGACAATCGGCGCTAATTACTTGTGCGAAGCAGGCAAGCAAGTCGCGCTCCTAATGCTTGGCTTGCACCACTTTAAAGCCGGTAAAATCAAGGATGAAAAACAACTGCTTGAATACTACGTCAAAATAAACAAGGAAATCGAAGGCAAGCCGGAACTGGAAAAGCAAGCCATTGACCTCGTAACTAAAATGGAAACCGGGGAAAAAACACTAGATAAAGAGCTTGCGGAAGTCAGGCGCGTCTCGCTTCACGGATTCAAAAAAGCTTACGAAACCCTCGGCGTCTCCTTTGACGAGGAAGTCTACGACAGCGACATGGTTAAGCCGTCGCTCAAGCTCGTGAACGAAGCGGTTGAGAAAAACATTGCTTTCAAGGACGAGGACGGGGAAACAGTTGCAAACCTCGAGCAGCATGGATTGTCTAACCTCGTAATCCTGCGCTCTAACGGAACCACGTTGTATTCAACTCGCGACCTCGCGCTCGCGGAATGCTACCACAAACTCGCGGGAAAAAACCACGCCGGCACGATTTACGTTACCGCAAGCGAGCAAAACACGCACTTCAAGCAAGTCTTCAAGATATTGCAGCTGTTGGGCCGGGATTACGCCGGCAAGCTAACGCACATAGGCTTTGGCTTGATTCACTTGAAAAGCGGCAAACTCTCTTCAAGGGAAGGCAGAGTATTGCTTTTGGAAGACGTTCTCGCCACAGCCACTAACGCCGCGAAAAAGGAAATCGAGGCTAGAGGCCAAGCCGAAGACGTGAAACATGCGGCGAACGCGATTGGAGTCGGCGCAACCAAATTCGCGATTCTGAAAGTGAGCCCGGAAAAGGAAATCACTTTCGACCCCGAGCAAATCGTGAAGTTCGAAGGCGATACCGGCGCATTCGTGCAATACTCCGGCGTAAGAGCAAACAACATTCTGGTTAAAGCAGGGAAGACAAAGCCCGCCGTTGCTTCTAATTACAGCTTCAACGGCCACGAGAAGCAACTCATTCACTTGCTTTCGTTATTCCCGCAAACAATTGAGAACTCGTGCAGAAACAACCAGCCGCACCAGCTCTGCGACTACCTCCTCAAACTCTCCGCCGCATTCAACTCGTTTTACGTTGCTTGCCCTGTTTTAAACGCTGAAAGAGAGGAAGAGAAAGCCTCGCGGCTTGAAATCGTTTCAGCAACGCGAAACGTCTTGTTTACCGGAATGCGCTTGCTGGGAATCCAGCCTCTTGAAAAAATGTAGGTGATTTGAAAATGGTTTGTTACGCCGTACCAACCGCAGCTGCAATTCTAGGCTTAACAAAAGGCAAGAAATTCATTGCGAACGAAAAACACCGTTCTTGGTTTAACCTGCTTTTCACCGGCGGCGCAATCTTCGGCTTGGTCGACCACTTGTGGAACGGCGAACTCTTTCTGATCGGCCCGAACCTCGCTTCCGACTTACTGCTCGGCGTCACGATAACGCTCGCATTAGGATTAACGTGGCTGGTTGCAGTAAAAATAGATTCCGCGGCAACTCAAACCGCAACTACTTAACTAGCTTGATTGCTTTCGACGGTTTCTCGCCTTTCAATACAACTGCCTTAACCGCAGCCAGCATTTTCCTCGGCTGCTTGTGCTGCCACACGTTTCGCCCGACAGCAACACCTGCTGCACCGGCTTGCATCGCTTGCTCGCACGTCTTCAAAAACGCGAGCGGTTGCGTCTTACCGCCGCCAGCCATTAAAACCGGCAAGCCAACAGCCGAGTCAACCACTTTCTCGAACGATTTCTCTGAACCCGTCCAATACGTTTTGATTATGTCCGCACCCATTTCGAGTCCGACTCTCGCGCCGTAGGAAACCGCTTCAACGCTCTTTGGATTCCTGATTTTCGGGCCGCGCGGGTAAGCAAGCATCATTACCGGCAATTGCTTTTCGTGCGCCTGCCTCCTGATTCGCGTGAACTGACTCAACATTTCTTCTTCGTACCGCGAACCCAAATAAACAGTAGCCGCAACCGCAGTTGCCTTCAATTTAACCGCGTCGTCAATAGTTGCAATCAGCGCCTGCAATTGAAGCGGCGACAACGCGGTCTTGCCCGTCATCTTCAAAACAAGCGGGCACTTGATGAGCTTTCTGTTTTTCTCGGCTACGCCCTCGTTGCACATGAACGCAGTCGCGTCCCTGCTAAGCGTTTTAATTATCCACGCCGGGTCCATGTTGCGCGCGTCAAAGTCAGTAGGTCCGTGCTCCATGCCTTGGTCTAATGCAACCAGCACAGCCTTGCCTTTCGGAAACAATTTCTTCAAACGCGCTTTCCTGACTAACACGAAGTCACCAATCGCTTAACGAATCAAGCGAATAAAAAGCCAGCGTTAAACAACCGCGATAAAGTCCTTCAGCCACTGCGCTGGATCCTTGGCATTAACGAAAGCACTAGCGAGCAAGACTCCGTCAGCACCCAAGTCTAGAGCCATCGCAAAGTCCTCGGGAGTGCTGACTCCGGCGCCGACTAAAGCAAGAACGTGCGCATCCACTTCCTTGACTTTCTTAACCGACGCCTCAACCAGCTCAGGGCGCACAGAACTCACTGACACGCCGGAACCAATCAAGTCAGGGGGCTCTAGTGAAACGCTCCACGGCTTCAAACCCGCGAGCTTAACCGCCTCATCAACAGTAGCAGCGCAAATAATCTCTTTCAACCCGTTGCGCTTGGCTTTGTCAACAATAAAAGCCGCTTTCTCAAAAGCAACCTGGTGTTCCGCGTGGTTAACCAGCGTGCCTTTAGCACCCGCTGCCTTAACAGCTTCCAAAGTAACGAAACCCGTGTTCTTGTCAGGCTCGAGCGGCTCAACTGCTTGAGCAAAGAAAGTAACTTCCGGGTGCTTGCCCGTCAAGTAACGCAAGTCAACTGCTTGCGGGCAAACCACGACGTCAACAGCAGGCGATTTGCATGCTTCAACAGCTGCAACCAGCTTGTCCGCGTGCTCGCCAACGCTGTTCTTGTACGACTTCAAATTCAAAACAATCC
>JAZDMM010000051.1:0-4619 GCA_043800965.1 Microcaldota archaeon
GTAATTCAGCTTTGCTGGCGAGTAAAAGTAAACTAAGTCAACGAAGCGCGACGCTGCTTTCATTGCGAGAATTGACGCGCCGTGGTACTTGTTTGAGCCGCCTACTACAGTCAGCACGCCGTTTTGTCCCTTGTGCGACGCAGCCTTCGGCTGGCTAAGCGATCGAACTGCAGCGCGCGTTATTTTCGGCACGAATTACTTACGCGAAAGGCCTACAAAAAGCCTTTCTCTTCAAGGATGTTCTTGAGCTCGTTGTTCGCGTCAACGTATTCGTACGTAACGCGGTAAGCCGGCTTGTTGATTTTGATGTGCCTTCCGAGGTCGATTGGGGTTCCGATTATTACCGCGTCAACGTCTTGAGCCGCGTTAATCGTGTCCTCGAGTTCCTTCATCTGCTTTGCGCCGTAGCCCATTGCCGGCAGAATGCGGTCCAAGTGATTGTATTTCTCGTACGTTGATTTGATCGAGCCAACCGCGTACGGTCTAGCGTCAACAACTGTTGCGCCAGCGTCGTTTGCAGCCACAATTCCAGCGCCGTACTTCATTCCGCCGTGAGTGAGAGTTGGCCCGTCTTCAACCACGATTACGCGCTTGCCTTTCAGCTCGCCGGCGCGCTCTACCGTGACTTTACTATCGACTTTCAGAATCTTCGCGCGCGGATTCACTCGCTTGCAGTTCGCTTCAACAATTGCAATGTCTTCAGCTTTAGCGCTGTCGACTTTGTTGATTACTATAACGTCAGCCATGCGCGTGTTAACTTCCCCCGGGTAATAACCGACTTCGTCGCCGGGCCTGTGCGGGTCAACCACGGTAATCAACAAATCCGGTTTGTAAAAGCTCACGTCATTGTTTCCGCCGTCCCATAAAACCACGTCTGCTTCCTTCTCGGCTTCGGTTAAAATCGCGCCGTAATCAACACCCGAGTAAATCACGAGCCCTTTTTCGATGTACGGCTCGTACTCCTCCATTTCCTCTATAGTGCACTCATGCCTGTCCAAGTCCCCGTATTCAGCAAAGCGTTGAACAGCTTGCTTAGCCAAGTCGCCGTACGGCATGGGGTGGCGTATTGCAACGCACTTCTTTCCCGCCGCATTCAACAATCCGGAGATGTACTTGCTCGTTTGGCTCTTGCCGCAGCCGGTTCTCGAAGCGCAAACCGCAAGCAATGGCTTTCCGCTGACTATCTGCGTTTCGTTCGGCCCCAGCAACCAAAAGTCGGCTCCCGCCGCATTCACGCGCGCGGAAATGTTTCCGACGGTTTTGTACGGCAAGTCGCTGTAAGACAATACGCCCACGTCGACGTGGTTGTCTTTCATCGTCCTATCCAAGTCTTTTTCTTCCTTGATCGGGATTCCGTGCGGGTAAAGAGAGCCCGCGAGCACTGCCGGGTATTTGCGCCCGGCAATTCCGGGTATTTGCTCTGCAGTAAAGCAAACGACTTCGAAAGCCGCGTTATCGCGGAAAAAAGTATTGAAGTTATGAAAATCGCGGCCAGCTGCGCCGATAATAACTACTTTTCTTTTAGTGCCGTGCCCCATGCTAAATCCACCTCAAAACTTTTTCTAGAATTAGACGATTATAAGGTGCTTAAAGTATAAAACGTTTCCTATAGCTCAGCCGCTTACCGCGGAAACACTTCCTTGTTTCGAGACGTGAAACACCCGGTCTGCGAACGACTCCAGCTCGCGCTCGTGCGAAACCAGCAGCACTTGTTTGACATCGACTTCGTTCAGCACGTCGCGCAAGCGGTGCAGCTGTTCCTTGCTGAACCCATCTGTAGGCTCGTCTAAAATAAGCAAGTTTTCTTTCATCGAAGCGCAGTTCGCGCGCACTACCTCGTTCAACGCGAGCCGGTACGCGAGCGCTAACGCGCTTTTCTCGCCACCGCTCAACACGCGGTAATCTTCCTCGTAACCGTTTAGCGAAACAACCGGCGTGAACTTGTCGTCCGCGAACGCACTCAATTCGCTTGATTCTATCAGCGTTGCGAAGTGCTTTTGGAAAACAGAGTTGAACTCCGAGTTGATAGCGCCCAGCACGTGTTTTTCAACGCTTTCGAGCCCGGGGGCAAACACTTCATCAAGCCAGTTTCTTTTACCGACCAGCGCGTTCAATTCCGTTTCCTGTTTTTCCTTTACAGCCACTTGCTTTCCGAGTTCCGCCTCGTTTTTCTCGCTTGCTTGAAGTTCTGCCTCGGATCTGGACCGTTCGCCGACTGCTTTTTCCAACTCGCTTTTCTTCAGCCGCAACTCTGCTTCGCCGCCTTTAATCTTTTCCTGCAGTCCCTTACCTGCTTCGACTCCTTGCCTAGTAGCCGCCACTTCCTTTTCCAAAACCGGTATTCTTTCCTCGAGCTTCTTTTTCTTTTCGCTTAAATCACGCACCTTGCTCTTGTTTTCCAAGACTTCCTTTCTTAAATCCTGTAAAATGCCCTTAGCCGCGTTTTGGTTAAAGAAATCCTCGAGCTTTTTGCTCGCATTGTCCTCGTCGTGTTTAAGTTTATCCAGCTCGGCGTGTTTTCCCTTCAACTGCTTTTTCAAATCGCTTATTTTGCCCGCGAAGTCCCCGGCGGGAATCTCTTGCGCGCAAGTCGGGCACTGTTTTTCCTTAACTAGCTTTTCGAAATCGCCTGCTTTTGATTCCAAGCGGTCGCATTCCTTTTGCTTTTCCTCGACTTTCTTGCGCGCGTCCTGCACCGCGAGCCGAATCGTTTTCTCGTCCCCTATTTCTTCAACCACTTTCATCTGGCTGATTTGCTCTTCGATCTGCTTCGAGTTCTCTTCGAGCGCTTGAATCTCTTCGCCCGTTTCAACCAAGCCGCTTTTCTTTTCCTTCAACTCGCTTTCCAGTAACGGAAGTCTCGCACTCAACTCCTGCAAACGAGTTTTCTCGTCAGCCAGCTCCTTCGCTCGCGCCTCTGCTTCACTTAATTCGCGCCGCTTCCCTTCTTCCACAGCTTTCAACGCATTCGTTTTGCTCCTCAAATCATTAAGCGCTTTCTCCGTCTCTTCCTTCTTTTCCCTTAATGCACCCAACTCCGCTACTGCGCCTTCCAGGAAATCGCACCGCGCCTTGATTCGCTTGCTTAACACTCCCGCGTTCTCGCGCGCCTGCTTGTACTCCTCGATTCCAAACGCTTTCCTCAGCGTCTGCAAGCGCTCTTCGTCTTTTAACGCTAAAATCGCCTTCATTTCCTCTTGCGGCGTGAACACCGCGTAACGGTAAATCCAGCTCGTGCTTTTCGGCGACGGATTCTCGTTGAATTCAAGTAATTGCAGTACTTTCTTCTTCAATTCCTCGGGTGCGTACTCTGTTTTGACTCCGTCTTCAATCACCCATCCCGGGCCTTGTCCTGCTTTCCCGTTTTTTCGCTCGAGCCGCCTCTCGACTGCGATTTGCTTTCCGGTTGCCTCGAGTTCGAGCCGCACGAATCCCTCGCTTGCGTCGTTGCGCAAAAGAAAACCAGACTTCAAATCCCCTAATCCGAATAACGCGAATTCGATTGCGTACAAAATCGTGCTCTTGCCGCTCCCGATGTCGCCTTCAAACAATACCACGCCGTCCGGGAAATCGATTCGTGCTTGCTTGTAGCTGCGAATGTTCTCCATCTCGAGCGTTTTCAATTTCATAACAGTTCAACTTTTAATTCCCGCGCGCCTTGCCTCGCGATTTTGTCTTCGAAATCCTTCTTCACTTCGCCTTCCAGCTTCTCGGCCTTCAATGCATCAAACAACTTTAACGCAACTTGAAAACCCGCTTCACCCTTGAACTCGGCTGGCTCTTCTGTATTCGCAGTAAATTCCTTCAACACCTTCTCCTCGATTTCGTGCTTATGGCTTCCCTTTATGCTGAGTTCCAGCGCTTCCCTTGCAGTCAGCGCGTTTCTATTAAGATAAACAACTGCCGCGCCTTTCTCAACCAACCGCTCGCGCAGCAACTGGAACTTGATGTCTCCGGGTTTTCCCGAATTCAACTCTCCCTTAACTTTCAACAACACTATTTTCCCGGTTGCATCAACTTCCTCAACCGCCTTGCGCAACCCGTCTTCAGCCTCGCTTGCGCTCGCGCCGTTGGCGTCAAACTCTTTCAACACGACGTCAACAACATTAAGCTCGACAAAATGCGTTTCCGCCTTGCCTTCCTGCAGCTCAACCAAATAAAACCCGCTCTTTTTTTTGCTTAACTCCTCCAAGTCCCTGAAGTCAGCTGCCCACAAAGGCCCGGGGAAGACAATAGGCCCGCGGCCTTGCTCGCGCGCTTCGATTCTCTCGTGCACGTGGCCCGCGGCATAGTAATCGAAACCTTTTGGCAGGCAACTCAGTGGAACCCCGCCCGCAACCTGACGCAAGAAATCCGGCTTGTAATCCAACAGCGTGGAGTGAAACACGAACACTTTCGGCCCGGAAATCGCTTCCAGCCCGCTTGAATCCAGCTCGTGAAAATACTTTTCCTCTAATCCGCGCGCCCGCGCGCTCATTCCAACCAGCGTGCAACCGGTTTCCTCGTCTTTGAAAGCCTGCAGCCTCAACCGCCCATCTTCGCCGTATTCTCCGGCTGCAATTTTCCTGATCACGCCCGCGCTTTCCAAGACATTAATGATGCTCGTCTCTGTCGGGCTG
>JAZDMM010000069.1:0-15907 GCA_043800965.1 Microcaldota archaeon
GACTGGGTTTTCGTTGAACTGCCTCGTGATTTCCTTGAATTGCGCAACGGCTTGCAAGATATTTTGCGCGATTGCATGAATTCGCTGAAAAACGAGGGGTTTGTCGAGAGCGTTGCGGTTGCCCGCGTGAACAAGAGAACGTTGTTGGAACTCCGCACTAAAATTCTGGCTGAAACCAAGTCGAATGTTCGCGCGTACCAGGCGTTAAGCCACGTGGCGCGCGCGATCAACGTTCTTCACGCAAGCGATCTGCTGGAAAGCCACGGCCTTGCTGCGTTGAACGATTACTTGCACGGCTTGAAAACGCGCAAGCAAAAGACGAAGGCGGTGCAGAACTTGTTAAGCGATTTCAGGATCGCGCGCGTTGCAGTTAAAACGCAGTCGCTTTTGGCTGCGGGCGTAGAGCATCCGAAAATGCAGCGAATGAAGGAAATCGTTAGCGGGGAAACCGCGCTCGGCAAGAGCGTTATCGTTTTTGCGCACTACCGGGATTCGGTGAAGCGCATAGTAACCGAGTTGAATTCCATTGCCGGAGTCAGTGCGCGCGAACTCGTTGGCAGAGCCGATGGAGGCATGACTCAAAAGAAGCAAGCCGCGGTAATCGAAGGATTCCGCAACCGCGAGTTTAACGTGCTGGTTGCGACTTCAGTTGGCGAAGAAGGCCTCGATATTCCCGCTGTTGACTTGGTGTTGTTTTTCGAAGCGGTTCCTTCCGAGATCCGGCTGATTCAAAGACGCGGCAGAGCAGGGCGCGCCAAGGTGGGCAATGCAGTGGTTCTCGTTACCAAGGGGTCGAAGGACGAGGCGTTTCTCTGGATTTCGCGCCGCAAGGAGAAAGTAATGCACGAGCAATTGAGCGATTTGCAAGATTCTTTTGAAAGCAAGAAGCAGAAGACGATGGGAGAATTCTAGTCGTTCTTCAAGACTATTTCCCGGATTATGGTTGCAGCGAACTCGCATTGCTTGATTGCTTTTGCGAACGCGCGCAGTATCTCGCGCTCCTTGAGTATTTCCTTGGCATCGTTTTTCAGGTAGATTTCTTTTTTTATTTTTTTGAATAGTTCCTGGTTCGCGTCTTCCTTTCCGAGTATTTTCCCGCAGTATTCCAGGGAAGTCGAGTTTTTGCCAACGCGCTTTATTGCTTCGTGCAAGTCAAAAGCGTCTTCGCCGAGTATTTTTGCCATGTGAAAGAAATAGTCCTGGGTCTCGTGGATTTCGAACGTTTCGTAATTGTCCGCTATTTCGCCGGCGCGGTCAAGCACGTCATCCAACGCATCCGATAAATGGTAAATGTCCTCCCGGTCGAACGGGGTAATAAGCGAAGCGTGCAGTTTGTGGTAAATTTCCTTCTGGCATTCGTCGCCTTTTTTTTCGAGCACCGCCATTTCGCTGAGGCCGTGGTGAATGCTGTTTCCTTCGAGGAGTTCCACCAGCCGGTTCACGGCGACCAAAACGTTTCCGGACTGCTTTTCAAGCAATTCGAAGAAAATCCTCTCTTTAGGGACTAGCCAGCTTAGAATAGACACAAAAAGATACTTGCACGCGCGGTTATTTATTCCTATTGCGCTCAAATAGTGTTTTAATGGACCCTTTTTTTCTGGTTGTTTTCGGCATACTACTTGCCCTTGCTTTTGATTTCGCGAACGGGTTGAACGATGCTGCTAACGCGGTTTCAACCGTTATAGCAACGCGCGTTCTATCGCTCAGGGCCGCGGTTCTGCTGTCGGCGTTCTTCAATTTTGTTGCCGCCTTTGTTTTCTCAACCGAAGTCGCTAAAACAATAGGCAAGGGAATCGTTCAAGCGGACGCGGTCAGCGTAGTTGTTGTTTTAGCTTGCCTTGTTTCCGCCATGAGCTGGACGTACTGGGCTTCATTCAAAGGCATTCCGGTTTCCGCGAGCCATGCGTTGATAGGCGGGTTGGTCGGAGCGGCAATAGCTGCCAACGGCGTCGGAGTTATCCTGTCGCAAGGCCTGCTCGTGATTATACTTTTTATTTTCATTGCGCCGGTAACCGGTTTTGTGTTCTCATTGCTTTTTTCCGCTCTCGTACTGCGTCTTTCCAAGTCGTTTTCTCCGCATTCTGCCAACCAGTACTTCAAGAAACTCCAGCTGCTTTCCGTTTCGGTCTATAGCCTTGGGCACGGCACTAATGACGCGCAGAAAACCATGGGCATTATCTCGCTGCTTTTATTTTCCGGAGGCATGCTCGGCAGCCAGTTCAACGTTCCGTGGTGGGTCGTTATTTTATCCCACTCGGTCATAGCAGCCGGCACTCTCGCCGGAGGCTGGCGCGTGATTAAAACAATGGGCACTAAAATCACGCACTTGAAGCCCATTGACGGGTTTTCGGCAGAGACTTCCGGCGCCGGCGTTATAATCGCGAGCACAATGTTCGGAATTCCGGTAAGCACTACGCACGTGATTGCGGGTTCTATTATGGGCGTTGGCGTAACCAAGCGCATTGCCGCGGTTCGCTGGGGCGTTGCGCGCAACATCATGGTTGCGTGGCTGCTTACTATCCCAGTTACGCTGTTTTTCGGGGGTGCGGTTTACTTTTTAATGCGGCCGTTCCTCGGGGCTTGAGTTTTAATTGTTCGGCGTCCTAATTCTTTCGTGAAGGAACTGGTTTTCGAGAACAAGGACCAAGTGCGAGTTTACTTGGATGACCGCGAGCTCCGCAGCGAGTGCGCGAGAAAGCTGTTTGAACTGGGTGCGGACTTGAAGCCGGTTCGCTTGCCTGTTGCGGATTACATTCTAAGCGCGCGGGCTGCGGTTGAACGAAAAAACGCGCCGGATTTCGAGTCAAGCATTATAGACGGCCGGCTGTTCGCGCAAGCAAAGGACTTGAAAGAGACTTTTGAGTCCCCGGTTGTCGCAGTTGTTGGAAAGGCGTTCGCGCGCGTTAATCCCAAGGCACTGTTGGGCGCGTTTATTTCGTTAGCGGTTGACTTCAAGCTCCCGGTGCTGTTTTTTGACGACGAGGCCGCGCTTGCGGAATTCGTTTTTGCCTTGGGTCGGCGCGAGCAATTGCTTCCGCCGCGCGAGGCAAAGCTCCAGTTCAACAAAAAAGGGTTTACTTTAGCCGAGCAGCAGCAATTAATCGTTGAATCCCTGCCGTTAATCGGCCCCAAGAACGCCAAGAATTTACTGAATCACTTCGGTTCCGTGAAAGACGTAGTGAACGCGCTTGAAACCGAGCCGCAGGACGTCGAGGGAATAGGGAAAGAGCGGGCTAAAGGAATTCGCAAAGTGCTTGACGAGCGTTTTAAGGAGGATTGATATTGTTGGAATCCTTGTTTTTCTACTTGTTTGCGATTGCGGTTGCATTATATGCGCTTAATCATATTACCAAGTTCATAGTTTGATTTTTAAACCAGTTTCCCTTTGTTTTTTTGGGAGTAAGGTGGTTTTCATGGATTCAAAGTTGCTTTTGTTGTGCGGTTTGGCTATAGTACTCTTGGTTATTTATTTCGGCTTGAGCGGGGATAGCGTAAGTGTTCCAGGGCTTTCAAAGGGATCGTTACCGACTTTACTTGAAAGTTCTATGCAGGACTCGGGAGCAATAAAAACTTCTTTCATGAATCTTGCGGCGGGCGATACGGTTTCCCGCCAAAGCGCGGTTGCAGGAACAGGCATTGTCGCTGAAAACGTTAATTTTTACTGCCAGGACGTTACGCTCTGCTCTTTTCCCAATTCTCCTTTAGAAGTATTGAAGGAGAAAATAACCGCTCGGCAGGCTGCGTCAATAGTAATGGTCGCGTGCGGTGTTGGCGGAGACTATCGTGTTGTGATTGGTTCAGAAGCTCAGCCGGCTCAGGCTCTTGCTGAAGTGCTTTGTCCCTGAACTTGCGATAGCTGGAAATTATCGTAGAATTTCTGCGTTGGTTTGAGCATGCGCGTGTTCCCGCTTCTTTTAGCGTCAATATATCCTTTGTCTTTTAGTTCCGTAGTGTATTCGTAAATCTCGCCGCGGAAGTAATTCTTCAAGTCGCTTTGAAGCAGCTGGCCTTTTTTCGCGACGAGCGCGAGAATGCGCGTTGCTTTCCCGCTTAATTCAATTCGCTTGCTTAATTGCGCCACGCTTCCGACGAGCTCGGGCTTGACTTGCATTACCGCGCCTTCTTGCGTTACGCTTACTTCAACTGCCGCATCCCCGCAGGAATATCGGTCGCGAAGCTGGAATACGTACGCTTTCGCTTCCTCGGGCTTGACTTCCGCGATTTCAGCGAGTTCGGCGAACGTGAGAAACTTGTTACCCAAAAAAAGAGCGGCTTCAATCACCTTTAACGGCGGGTGGCTCGCGCTCTTTTCGCTTAAATCGTCTAGTGTCAGCGCTTGTTCTTCAGCGGGCATGCATTCCTTTACGCGGTTGCTTTTATTTTAGGTTTCGCTTGAGCGCAATCGGCTTTAAATACGCTGCCAGAGTAGTTCGCTTATGAAAAACTCTTTCGCAATCGTTGTATTAGCGGTTTTAGCCGTTGTTTTCTTGGCTGGAGCCGGCACTGGCATTGGAAAAGTAACGCCGTTGGCGACTTGCGACGGCGCGCCTACGTTAGGTATTGAGACTGGTGGGGGTGGCGCTCCGACTCTCGGCCTTGAAACCGGTGGCGGCGGAAGCCACGTGATGAGCGGCCGCAGTGGCAACACAATGGCAACCAGCACGTCAGGCTAAATCGGCAACTGGAGCGACAGTTGTTTAAGCTAGTTTTAAATACGCCGCCCGCCCAAGCAATAACGGGCGCTTTCGCTCTTTGAAGAGAGCGCACTAAACCGGTCTCGGTTGCGTTCGGCGCAATGGCTGGATTTTTGAAAGGTGTTTTGTCAATGGCAAGTGGAGAGTTCTTAATCCCTCAAGAAAAGTATTTGGAATCGGGCGCACACATCGGCACCCGCACTAAGAACGGGAGCATGCGCGATTACATTTACAAGGCGCGCGACGACGGCTTGCACGTCATTAACCTGCGCAAGCTCGATGAAAAACTGCGCGCGGCTTCAGAACTTTTGTCGAAATACGAACCGTCCAAGGTTTACTTGGTCGGGAGCAAGGACAATGCAAAGGCGCCTATTGCAAAAGCCGCGGAATTAACGGGTTTTCAAGGCTTGTCCGGCCGCTTTACGCCCGGGACTTTCACGAACCCGTTGCGCGACGATTTCAAGGAACCGGACGTTGTTTTCATAGTTGACCCGGGAGTAGACAAGCAAGCGGTTCGCGAAGCGGCTGACTTGAACATTCCGATAATCGCGTTGTGCGACACTAACAACAGCACGCGTTGCATTGACCTGGTTGTGCCAACGAACAACAAGGGACGCAAGAGCATTGCGCTCATGTTTTGGGTTTTGTCGCGCGAGATTCTCAAGAAGCAAGGCAAAATCTCCGGCGACGACGAGTTCAAGATCGAGTCAATAGAGTTTGAAGCTTGAGCAACAGCTTTTTCTTTACGCTTTTTCTTCAACTAGCTTATGCGTGAAGCGGCTGTTGCAGGAGCGTTTTACCCCGACAACGAGGCAGCGTGCAAGCGGTTGCTGAACGAGTTTTTTTCCAAGGCGCGCGAGCCGAGCGAGAAAAGCGTTGCGGTAGTGTCGCCTCACGCGGGATGGATCTACTCCGGGCTCACGTGTGCGTTCGCCATTAACGCATTAAAGAAAGCCGAGACGTTCGCCGTCATTTCTCCAAATCATACGGGCTACGGTTCCGCGGTTTCAATCAGTGCAGAGGATTGGCGGACTCCGTTCGGCGTAGTAAAGAACGATGTTGCTTTAGGCGAGGCGATTGCTGATTCAGGCGGCTTTGACGTTGACGAGGCTGCGCACTTGCAAGAGCATTCGATTGAAGTCATTCTCCCTTTTCTGCAATTCAAGTTCAAGGATTTCAAGGTAGTGCCGGTTACGGTAATGCGGCAGACTGAAGCAGTTGCGAAAAAGCTGGCTAAAGCAGTGTTTGACGCTGCGCCTTCGGTTGGCTTGGTGGCGTCGTCTGACTTCACTCACTACGAACAGGCTGCGGTTGCAAAAGCAAAGGATGAAACCGTGATCGAAGCGATTACAGAGTTGGACGTTGACGGTTTGTTTAATGCATTGCGGGTTACCGGCGCCAGCGTTTGCGGCTACGCTCCCATCGCAGTTGCAATGGAATTCGCGCGTTTAAGTGGTGCTGAAGAAGGCAGGCTGCTGCACTTCTCTAATTCCGGCGAGAAGACCGGAGATTCGAAAGTGGTTGACTACGCTGCAATCGCTTTCACCTAGTTCGCTCTTTGTCGAAGCTTATTTCGTTGAGGCGTAGGGTTTAAACTCTTTTCCTGCCCAAACAGTACCTAGTTAGTTGCCTTCGGAGGGTTGCCTTGACATGACTAATCTATTGCATACGATAAACTGCCCTAGCGACCTGAACAAGCTGGGTTTCGAAGAGCTTAACGTTTTAGCGCAGGAAATGCGCGATAAAATAATTGAAACCGTTTCCAACAACGGCGGGCACTTGGCGCCTAATTTGGGCGCGGTTGAATTAGCCATTGCATTGCATTACGTTTTCGATTCGCCTAAGGACAAGATTATTTGGGACGTTGGCCATCAGGCGTACCCGCACAAGCTGTTGACCGGCAGGTGCAAGGATTTTCACACCATCCGCCAGTACAAGGGGCTGTCGGGTTACTGCAGGCGCGATGAAAGCGACCACGACGTATTTGGTGCAGGCCACGCGAGCACTAGCATTTCAGCTGCACTCGGCTTTGCCGAAGCGCGCGATTTGAAAGGAGAGAAGTACGATGTTATCGCGGTCATAGGCGACGGCTCGCTTACCGGCGGAATGAGTTTTGAGGCGCTTAACCAAGCCGGGCACTTGAATTCAAAAATGATAGTTGTTTTGAACGATAATTTCATGAGCATTTCCCCGAACGTGGGCGCAATGAGTGCTTACACGAACCGCTTGAGCAAGAAGCTGCCGAATTGGCCGCTTTACAACCAAGTCCGGAAGGAAATTTACTATTTGCTCGACAAGCTGGAAGGCGACGAGGATGCGATTAATTCGGTGAGGAATTTGCGCGAGAGCGCGCTTCACGTTTTGACTGCGGGATTGATTTTTGAGGAGCTCGGTTTTGATTACATGGGGCCGGTTGACGGCCACAACATTAAGGCGCTTAGTGAAGCGCTTGTTTCCGCGCGAAAAGCGGATGGCCCGGTTTTGCTTCACGTTATTACAAAAAAAGGAAAGGGCTACGATATTGCGGAGAACAACAGCGAAAAGTTTCACGGCGTGAGTCCGTTCGAGCCGATTTCCGGAATGCCTAAGAAAAAATCGAATGGCGCGGATTGGAGCACGGTTTTTTCAACGAGTGTTACGCAAGCTGCTGACAAGGACGAGAAAATAGTTGCGGTTACAGCTGCAATGCCGTCGGGAACAAAGCTCAGCATTTTCGCGCAAAAGCATCCGGATCGTTTTTACGACGTTGGTATCGCCGAACAGCATGCCATTACTTTCTCGGCTGGAATGGCAGCGAACGGGTTGAAACCTGTTGCAGCGATTTACTCTACGTTCCTGCAGCGCGCTTTTGACCAGGTGCAGCACGACGTGTGCCTGCAGAACCTGCCGGTAGTAATAGGAATAGACCGCGCGGGAGTAGTCGGCGATGACGGGCCGACTCACCACGGAGTTTTCGACATTACTTTTCTGAGGCCGATTCCTTGCCTTACTTTAATGTCGCCGAAGGACGAGCCGGAACTGCAGAGCATGGTCAAGACCGCGTTTGCGTTGAACAAGCCGGTTGCAATCCGTTACCCGCGAGGCAGCGGGTCAGGCAAGCCGTTGCTCGAGAATTGGGACGAGGTTCCGTTGATTGAGGAAGGCAAGGCCGAGGTTTTGCGCGACGGCAGGGACGTTACCTTAGTCGGGCTCGGGCCTTTTGTCGAAACCGCGCTCCAGGCCGCTGAACTCCTTGAAAAACAAGGAATCAGCGCAGCGGTTATTAACGCGCGATTCGTTAAGCCGTTGGACAAGCAATTACTCGTGGATTACGCCAAGAAAACCAAGGCAGTTGTCACAATTGAAGACGGCGTTATTGCCGGCGGCTTCGGCTCAGCTGTTCTGGAATTGCTTGACCGCGAGGGCTTGAGCGAAGTCAAGAACTGTTGCCTGGGCTGGCCAGACGAATTCATAGAACACGGCAAGCCGAGCGAGTTGGTTGACGCATATAACTTGAATGCCGAAGGCGTTGCCGCGGCAGCCAAGAAACTGGTGGGTAAATGAAACATTTGAGCATTTTAGGTAGCACTGGTTCGATAGGAACGCAGACTCTTGATGTGGTGCGCCAGTACCCGAATGAATTCAAGGTAGAGGCAATTGCTTCCAACAGCAATTTGGAAGTAATGGAACAACAACTGCTCGAGTTCAAGCCTGGCGTGGTTTGCATTTTCGACGAGGACAAAGCAGACAAGTTCCGGCAAATGGTCGGGGGCGAAACCGAAGTCCTTTCCGGAATGGATGGCTTGAAGTATTGCTGCACTACCGATAAAGTGGATACGGTTATTACCGCGGTAGTCGGCGCAGTCGGGTTAGAGCCTACTCTCACTTCTATTGAGGCGGGCAAGAACGTTGCAGTAGCGAACAAGGAAACGCTTGTTGCAGGCGGGGACCTGGTCATGCCTGCAGTTGAAAAGCACGGCGTGACCTTGATGCCGATTGACAGCGAGCACTCGGCGATTTTTCAGTGCTTGAACGGCGAAGACCGGAAAGCGGTTGAAAAAATAATTATTACGGCTTCAGGCGGCACTTTCCGCGACTGGAAAAAAGAGGATTTGACGGATGTTACGCCGGAGCAGGCATTGAAGCACCCGAACTGGGCAATGGGCGGCAAGATTACGATTGACAGCGCGACTTTGATGAACAAGGCGCTGGAAGTAATAGAGGCGCATCACTTGTATTCAATGCCTTACGAAAAAATTCAAGCGGTCATTCACCCGCAAAGCATTATTCACAGCCTCGTGGAATTCGCGGATTCCTCGATAATGGCGCAAGTCGGTATTCCCGACATGCGCCTCCCGATTCAATACGCGTTGAGCTATCCGAAACGCTTGCCGAACTCGACGTTGAAGCGCTTAGACATGACAAAGTGCAAGGACTTGACTTTCCGCGAAATCGACGAGGGTTTTTACCCGTGCTTCAAAATAGGGATCAATGCGGGGAAAGCAGGGGGAACGCTTCCCGCTGTAATGAATGCTTCGAATGAAGTCGCGGTATTCGCTTTTCTCGAGAAGAAAATAAGGTATTTGCAGATTCCGGAGCTGGTTGCGGCGGTTGTAAAGGCGCACACCAAGGAATCGAGCCCGAGCCTGCGGGAGATTCTCGCTGCTGACAAGTGGGCGCGCGAGAAGACGAACGCGCTTATTACAGCCGGCGCATAGTGCCGAAGTTGATTGAATTGATTGAAAGACGAAAGACGCGCAAAGTGCGGGTTGGCGACAAGTTCATTGGCGGCGATGCCCCGGTTTTAGTCCAATCCATGTGCAACAAGAAGACTAAAGACGTTAAAGGCGTGTTGAAGCAAATAGACGAGTTGGCCGAAGCCGGGTGTGAATTGGTTCGCGTTACTGTTAACACTCAGGAAGCGGCGGATGCCATGCCCGCAATTGTCAAGGGTTCGCAGCTGCCGGTTTGCGCCGATATTCACTTTGATTACAGGATGGCGCTCGCGGCAGTAAAAGCCGGTGTTGCAAAAGTCCGAATCAATCCCGGCAATATAGGGAGCGAGGACAAGGTGAAAACCGTTGTCAAGGCGGTTAAGGATGCGGGGATTCCTATTCGCATCGGAGTCAACAGCGGCTCGATTGAAAAAAAACTGCTGGAGAAATACGGTTACCCGACTCCGGAAGCAGCTGTCGAAAGCGCATTCGGGCACG
Source organism: Microcaldota archaeon (assembly GCA_043800965.1). Taxonomy (GTDB): domain Archaea; phylum Micrarchaeota; class Micrarchaeia; order Norongarragalinales; family Norongarragalinaceae; genus JAZDMM01. The sequence continues at coordinate 9,887 of JAZDMM010000069.1, forward strand.
TCAAGATTCTCGAGGAATTAGATTTCCGCGACATCGTTATTTCAGTCAAGTTCAGCGATACGCTGAAAACCATTCAAGCTTACGAGCTGTTGAGCAAGAAGTGCGATTACCCCCTGCATTTGGGCGTGACCGAGGCAGGCACGAAGTTCACTGGCACAGTTAAATCGAGCATTGCGCTCGGGTCCCTGCTTTCGCGCGGAATCGGGGACACGATTCGCGTTTCGCTCACCGATGACCCAGTTGAGGAAGTGCACGCCGCTTACGAGATCCTTAAAGTGCTTGGAATTCGCGCGCACGGACCGATTTTAACTTCTTGCCCGACTTGCGGGCGAACTGAAATCGATTTGATTCCGTTAGCCAAGCGCATCGAGGAACGGCTGAAGAAATACAAGGAGCCGTTGAAAGTCGCGGTCATGGGATGCGTTGTCAACAGGCCCGGCGAAGCAGCCGAATGCGATGTCGGCATAACCGGCGGCAAGGGAGTCGGAATTGTTTTCCGCAAAGGCAAGGTGGTGCGCAACGTCAAGGAAAGCGAGTTGTTCGATGCGTTGTTCGAGGAAATAGACCAGATTATTGCAGAGGGGGATTATTGATGAGAGTTTGCGCGATTATTGCCGCGTCCGGCAAAGGCACTAGAATGGGCGGCGTTAACAAGCAGCTTTTAGAGTTGAAGGGAGTGCCGGTTGCACTGCGTTCGATTCAGGAATTCCACAAAAACGAGCTGGTTACCGACATAATCGTCGTTACCCAGCCGGAAAGCATTGACACGTTTAAAGAGATTACGAAAGGCTTGCAGAAAGTCAGGAAAGTGGTTGCCGGCGGTAAAGAGAGGCAGGATTCGGTTTACAACGGCTTGAAGGTTTGCGGCGAGTGCGACGTTGTTGCGGTTCACAATGGCGCGAACCCGCTGGTTTCGCAAGATGAAATTACAAACTGTATTAATGCCGCGGCGGAACACGGCGCTGCAGTTATTGCGGTCAAAGCAAAGGATACCATCAAGCGCGTTGACGACGAGGGATTTGTTCTAGAGACGCTTAACCGGAAAGAGTTGTGGGCAATGCAGACTCCGCAGTGCCTGCAGTACGACGTTGCAAGAAAGGCGTTTGACAAGGCAATGAAAGAAAAGTTTTACGGCACCGATGACGTTCAGCTTGCGGAGAGAATCGGCACGCGAGTGAAAATCGTCGAGGGAAGCTACGAGAATTTCAAGATTACAACGCCTGAAGACGTGTTGCTGGCTGAGAAAGTTCTGGAGAAACGCGCGCAAGGTTGATTTTAATGGATTTTCGCATTGGCTTGGGGCAGGATTCGCATCGTTTCACTGAAGACAGCGGCAAGCCCCTGATTCTCGGCGGCGTGGAGTTCGAGGACGACTTACATTTCAAGGCGCATTCCGACGGTGACGTGGTAATTCATGCGTTAATGAATGCCTTGTTCAGCGCAATAGGCGGCCGCAGCATCGGTTTTTATTTTTCCGACACAGACGAGCGATTCAAGGGCGCGGACAGCAAGGAATTACTGCGCGAATGCATGACGCGCGTCAAGGGCGCGGGCTTTCAAGTGAACAACGTTTCGATTTCAATAGAATGCAAGAAGCCGAAATTCCTGAAAGGCAATAGGGATGTCGCGATGCAAGAGTCAATAGCCCGCTTGCTTAAAGTTGATCGGGAGCGTGTCGGAATTACCGCGACCAGTGGGGAAGAGCTCACGCCGTTCGGTAAAGGCGAGGGAATTCAAGTCTTCTGCACTATTCTGCTCGTCAAGCATTAGCATTAATCGCTTCGATTATTTCCCCTAGTTTTTCTGCGAATATAGGCGGCAGCTTGTTTTTCGGGAGCTCGTTGCTTGCGAACCACTCAAGTTTTTGCTGGTGCCTGCATGCAACTTTTCCGGTCCACTCGACCAAATAAAGCGTGTGCTTGTAAGTTTTTCCGGGAGTGGCTTTCTTGTCTTCAATCACGAGAATAGGGCTCGTTTTCGTTATTTCAACGCCGAGTTCCTCTTTCATTCTGCGCTTGATGGCACCGTCTGGCTTTTCGCCTTCGTGAACAAATCCGCCGGGGAACAGCCACGTGTGCGGGTAGATTTTTCGGGTAACGTCGCGCTCTTCGAGAAGCACTTTTCCGTCTTCAACGAAAACCGCGATTGCGGTTTCGTAAGTGCTTGAACCCTTCAAGTGGCTGACCACGTCCATTATCACGAAATCCGGCGTTGACGCGCCGGCAGTAACGCCCACCAACTTCGCGCCCTTAAGCCACTCTTGCTTGATTTCCTCGGGCCTTTCGATGTGGTACGCCGGCACTTTTCCGGAAGCGATTTGGTGCAAGCGCTGCGTGTTACCGCTGTTTTTGCCGCCAACAACGATTATGACGTCAGCGGTTTCGCTTAATTCGCGCACTGCAGCTTGTCTTTCCTGAGTTGCGCTGCAAATCGTGTTGAATACCCGGAGTTCCTTCGTTTTATCCAGCAGAACACAAAGCAGCTTCTTAACGAGTTCCTTGTCTTGAGTTGTTTGAATTGCAACCCCGATTTTAGCCGAAAACGGAATAGCTTCCGCTTCTTCTACCGTCTCAATCACAACCGCCTTTAGCCCGGCGTGGCCTTTGATTCCTTTTACTTCCGGGTGGTCTTTTTCCCCGATTATCACAACCGAATATCCTTCCTCAGAAAGAGTTTTCGCGTAGTCTTGCGCGCGCTTGACAAACGGGCAAGTCGCGTCAAGCATTTTCAGCTTTTTTCTCTCCGCTTCCTTGTAAACTTCCGGCGGAACCCCGTGCGCTCGAATAATGAGAGTGCCGGAATCCATTTCCTTCAAGTCCTTAATCGGCTCAACTCCGAGTTCCTTCAAGCGTTCTATTGCCTGCGGGTTGTGCACGACTTGGCCGTGCGTGCGAATCGGCTTTTCGTTTTCGTCAGCCGCTTTCTCACTAATGTTCATGGCGCGTTTTACGCCGAAACAGAAACCAGCTTTCTTTGCAACTATAACGTCCATTTCAATTCAACTCCTAGTTGCCGAACCACTCGCTGCCGCAGCACTCGCAGTAAATCACGGTGTTGCCTAGCTCTTCCTTGTATTTCAAATCGCATTTACCGCATTTCGGGCACTTCATTTAATTCACCTATAATTCACGTTCGACTAAGTAAACGGCAAAGGCGTGAAGCTGTTGTTTCGCCTCGCTCTCGGGGAACGTTTTGTCGACCTCGCTCCAGGCTTCCTTAACCATCACGCGCGCCTTTTCCTTTGCGTAATCCAGCGAATCGTATTTCTTCAGGATTTCAATTGCTTCGTTGATTTTGGATTGTTCTTTGGTGTGCGAGTTCAGGATTTCCTTGAGTTTCTTCGCGTCTTCAGCAGTTGCTTTATTCAGCGTGTGGATTACCATGAGCGTTCGTTTTCCTTCGCTGATGTCTCCCCCGATTTCCTTGCCGTACTTGTCTTCCTCGCCAATCAAATTAAGCAAATCGTCTTGAATCTGGAAAGCTACCCCGATTACTTCGGCGTATCTTCCGGCCGCTTCAATTTGCGCATCGGTTCCGCCGGCCAATAACGCGCCTAGTTTAGCGCTCATTCGCGCGAGAGTTCCGGTTTTGTAAGCGCACATCTGCAAGTACTCGTCCTCGCTCACGTTTTCCTTGAGCCCCTTGTGCCAGTAAATGTCGAATCCTTGGCCGAGCGAGACGTTGATCATTTCCTGCGCGTAAATCTCGTACGCTTTAACCAGGGTTTCGGCTTCGAACTTGTCCTTGTTTTTCTTAAACGCGAGCAAGGGAATAAAGTAAATAGCATTTCCAGCGTTAACCGCGAGGTCGACGCCGTAAATCTTGTGCAGGCACGGCTTTCCGCGCCGCATGTCGGAATTGTCTTCAATGTCGTCAACGATAATCGTGCCGTTGTGCACGAGTTCCGGCACTAGAACGAATTCCTTGACTTTTTCGAGCGCTTTCTTGCCGCCGATTGCTTCCGCGGTCATTAAAAACAACGCCGGCCGCCATCTCTTTCCTCCGCGGTCGAGAAAATCCCAAACCAAGTCGTTAATGCTGCGAGTGGCGGTTTCCAAATCGTATTTGAAGCGCGGCTTTCCGTAAACGAATTCGATGCTTTCCTTGGTGTTTTTGCGCGGGATATACCTTTCAATAACCGCGTCGATTTCCGGCTTGCGGCGCGCGAGAATGCTTTTGATATCTTCCGTCAACTGAAACCCTCCTTCAAGAAAAAGCAGTTAAACGCTTGTGAGTATTAATTGAAGTGCCGAGTTTAAAATAATAGGTGCAAGGGGCTTTGGATCTGCGTCAAACAGCGAAGAAACACGCTTTGAAGAACGCGCTCGACTACGGAAAAGCGGAGATTAAGTCCGTGGCAGGCCGCGTTATAGCGGAAGCGCCGGAAGCCAAGAAAGACATGAAGGAAACCATGCGTTTGATTACGGAAGTAATTGCGGAAGTCAATGTCTTGCCGCGCGATGAATTGGAAAAGCAGGCTTCAGGCTTCGTGTACGCCGAAAAGAAAGTGGAAGAACGCAAGCTGACGCTGCCGGGCACTGAGCAAGGCAAGGTTGTTACGCGGTTCTTGCCCGAACCCAACGGGCCGGCTCACATAGGACACGCGAAAGCCGCTTGGCTGGGCCGCGAGCTCGCAAGCGAACACGACGGAAAATGCTTGTTGCGTTGGGATGACACTAATCCGGAAAAGGAAAAACAAGAGTACGAGGACAATCTCCGTGAGTCAATGAATTGGCTGGGCTTGAAGTTCGACGGGAAAGAAACGCGTTCATCGGATTATCTGGATGTTTATTACGAGAAGGCGGCGCGGTTAATCGAGCAAGATGCTGCTTTTGTCTGCAAGTGTCCTCAAGGGGCAATCAGTGCGAACAGGAAAAATAAGAAAGAGTGCGTCTGCCGGCTTAATGATGCAAAGAAGAATGCCGAGGAGTGGGTCAGCATGCTCGGGGGCGTTACTCCCGAAGGCAAGGCAGTTCTACGCTTGAAAGGCGACATGGCTTCGGATAATACCACCATGCGCGACCCCGTGATTTTCCGCATAATAGAAGCAGAGCATTACCGCGTTAAAGGAAAGCGCGTTTGGCCGAATTACGATTTTGCGGTGAGCGTCGCCGACTCGCTTGAAGGAGTCACGCATGCACTGCGAAGCAAAGAGTACGAATTGCGCGACGAGTTGTACGGCTTTATTCTCGACAAATTGAAAATGCGCAAGCCTTTTGTTTACGATTTCTCGCGCTTGAACATCAAAGGCACGCTGTTGAGCAAGCGCTTGCTTGTTCCATTGATCGAATCAAAGAAAGTAAGCGGGTGGGATGACCCGCGCCTGCCCACGGTTTCCGGTCTCAAGAGGCGCGGTATCCTGCCGGAAGCGATTAAGAAATTCGTTTTGTCTCAAGGACTTGGCAAGCAGGAGAGCGAGCCGGATTGGAGCGCTTTGTTGAACGAGAACAAGCGCTTGCTTGAGCCGAAGGCGCCGCATTACTTTTTCGTTTCAAAACCGGTTAAACTGCTGGTGAAGAACTCGCGGCCTCAGTCGTTCAAGGTGCCGAAGCATCCGGCGCAGGAACTCGGGCACCGCTTTTTCGAAACCGACAAGTATTTTTTCATTTCCAAAGACGATTTCACGGCTCTCAAGCAAGGCGAAACGTTTCGCTTGAAGGACTTGTACAACGTGAAAGTTTTAGAGAAGAAAACGAGCGAGCTAGTTGGCGAGTTCGCGGGCAAGGACTTGCGGGAAGGCAGGAAACTGCAGTGGGTTCCGGAAAAGGAATTCGTTGAAGCGGAAATCTGGCTTGTCGGCGATTTGGTTGATTCGTCCGGCGAGTTCAAGCAAAACAGCTTGGTTAAGGAAAAGGGATACGCCGAGCTCGCTGTCAAGGACGTCAAGAAAGGAGCGGTCGCGCAGTTCGAGCGCTTGGGCTTCTTTATTTGCGACGACCCGGTTAATAAAATTTTCATCGCTTGTTGCTAAGAAAGTTATTTAAAGGGTTGACGGTACTACTATCTCCTGCTGTTTCTAGT
>JAZDMM010000133.1:0-3515 GCA_043800965.1 Microcaldota archaeon
AACCCGAAGCAGTGACGAAAACCTTGGCGCCCTCTGTTTCTTCAACATTAGCAGTGCAAATCCCTTGGCTTGTTGTGCATGAAACGTTTTCATTAGCGGTTTGAATCAACACCACTGCATTCGAAACCAGGTCTTTCGAGAAAGCGTCTCGAACGGTTGCCTTAAGCAAGCCCTTAAGCAACGGGAAGGTAACCACGAGTGAAGTGAATTCGATGGTATCATTTGATTTACTAGGCACAACGTACTCGGAACCGCTTTGCGCGCTGCGCCCGCCTTCAGACGCTACTGCGAAAACACTGGCAATAGGAACCCCGTCAAACACTTGCGTTCCGTCGAAACCCGTTTTACGCGCCGGAATCCCTAGAGCGCGCTCGGTTAACTCATCTTTCAATTCAACTGACGCGCCTTGAACCGGAACGTCTTGCTTGTCGAAAACCAATACTTTCACTGTTCCGGAATTCGTTTCATCGATTGGCTCGAGCAAAACCGTTTGAACCCCGTCGTCAACCGACTCGAGGAAACGCGGTAGGAAACCCGTTTTATAAAAAGAAGCCGATAATCCGCTTGAGCTGGAAACGTTGAACTCAGCTCGGCCTTTCTGGCTGTAAGCCTCGCTTTTAACCGCGCCACCGTCGTACAATCGGACTAAAGCGCCGTCAACGAACTCTCCGTTCTTCTCGTTTAATACATTGAAAATAACGTCTGACGACTCGACTGTAACTGATTTCAACGAAAACCTTAAAGCGCTTAACTCGTCTTGAACCGTGAACTCGGTAACCGTTGAATCGAGAAACCCGTCTGCCGAAGCACTAACGCGAATCGCAGTGCCTAAAACGAGTTCAACCGGATTAATTCTGCCGTCGGCGCCCGTCTGAACCGAGTAAAGCACTTCGCTCGTGTTCGCATTCAAAATAGATACGGTCGCATTCTCAAAAGGCCTGCCTTGAGGCGCCGCGTCTTCGGTAACCAAAACGTGCAGCTCTCCTTTCTTTGACTCGCCGATTTCGAGCAATTTAAGCGAAATCAAACCCGGCGAAGAAGAAGCAACGTTCACCGGCTTGTCATCAGGCGAATACCCCTCGGCTTCGGCGTGAAGCGAGTAAACCGACTGCGGCGTCACTTGAAACTGCGCAATATTCGTTGAAGAAACCGTGCGCTTTTCAACAACGACCCCGTTGGAATCAAGCAAACTCACTTGAGCCGATGCCGGGCCCTTGACTGAAACGCTCAAAAACAAGTAATCCAAATCCGTGTATTGCGCAAAAGCAGCCACGTCTTTCTTTGTTCCGCCCGCAACCACGACCGGATAACTCGACTTGTCGAACGCGAACTCGCTTGAAAGCAATACAACCGTTGCCTGCCCCGCGGGAATATTATCGAAAACGACTTTCCCGTTCGCGCCGGTTGTCTTATCGTAACGCTTGTTCTTAGAATCGGTTAAAGTAACGGTCACGCCTTGAATGCCTTGCTCGCCGCCGGGTGAAAAAACTGAAACCGTGACCGAGCCTGTTGCCGGCGTGATTCCCATTATTAAAAAGTAGTACAACCCGCCGAGAATCAGCAAGCCCAGTAAAGCGAATACTGGGAGGGATGGAATTCCTTTTTCTTCAAGCCAATCGGCAAGGAAAGCAATGGGGATGTTCTTCTCGCGACACCATTCTAGGAAAGACTCCCACCTGCCCCCTCCTTCTTCCATACTCTAAACAACGCTCTCCAACTTTAAAAACGCTTTACAAGTGTACTCTAAGGAAATGAAACGTCCGGACTTCCCCGCGTAGTAGCCACGCTACACGTCGTGATATACCTGCAGAAATCATTAGTCAATCCGTTAACGGTTAGGTGATACATCTTAGTATTTAGGGCGCCTAACGGTTTATTGAACACAACTTTGACTATTGCGCATTTTCCAGCAGCAGGCCATCTATCCCATTCAACCGACCTAGCCGGATCGGTATAACATTGCGTGTAAATCGGGAAGTAAGCGGCTTCAACCGCAACTAACGCGGCGGGCGGCGTGCTACCAAAAGAACTCGATTCAGAGAAAGTAAAAGCAAGATCGCAGTAATTTTCCTGCCTATTGACAAACAAACAAGCCGTATCGCTTGAAGACCAGCTTGAATGGGAAGGCCAGTCACCACAGTCGCCAGTGGAGTCAGCCGGCGCAATAAGGAATCCGAACGCGTTTGTCTCCGCGCAAGGCGGAAGAAGTTGCGCAAAGGTTGAAACGCTTTCTATGGCAAGTTCAACTTCAGGAGGTACCCCCGAACCCTCGGACGGAACATAGTCGAAGCACGAGAAGGAAAGCGAGTTGCCAACTTGCCCCCAGTCGAATTCCTCTGAACTGAATGCTTCCGGCAAAGCCTGCGAGTCATCCATCAAGTAATGCAAAACGCCTAAAACAGCGTCTTCGCACAACGGCTGGTCCATGGGCGCGCCTTGGTCATCGAGCACGGGGGCAAACGAGAACGCGAGAGTCGAATCCCCGATTTCGATTGAGTTGAAATCACCAGCGATAGTCGAAACCGCGGCGCTAATTTGAAGTTTTCCAGAGTCCTCGAATGAAGCACCGACAGCTTGCCCGCGCCACTCTTCAATTGCAGCAAAAGCATTGTGCGCCAGAGTATCGTCTTCGTCGGGCTCGTTGAAGGAATACTTGTTCATCGTGAACAGGTTGACTTCACCCTGCTGCACTTGCTGAACTGCGCCGTCTGCAACGTAATAATATGGATAGAATGCTCCGGTGTAATCGTAGTAGCCGTTGAATGAAGCCTGCTGGTTGGAGAAAGGCGTGCGGTAGTCGTTCGTTAAATCGCCGAACAATCCTCCGGAAACCGAGATTCCGCCCTCGCCCCAGGAAACGAAGTCGTTCGGGTTCATGAATGAAGAACCACCGTAACTGTACGTGGGCTGGCCGTAAATCGATTTCACGAAAGTACCGCCTTCTGAACCCGCTTTGTTGATTGCAGTGAACATATAGTAAACAAAGTCAAAGTGAAGCACTTCCGGAGTAGCGGCGCGCGTGCCGTAGTAAGGTGCAGCCAAAGAACGCATTCTCTGCTGGTGAGTGTTGAATGCGTTAATGCCTTGGTCTTCAATGTGATTGAACGCATCAAAGTAGCTGGAATCGCAAGCGCTTTGTTGGAACGCGCCCCAAAACGCGTCATCCGAATCCATGGTGCTCGTGTCAACCGCATCAGGCTCGCATTCCGCCTGCCAGTCGGCTAATGCTTCGGGACCGCACTCAGCGTACAAGTCCATCATGTCTTGAACTGTTGCCTTGTAAGCTGTATCAAACACCTGCTGATTCAGATTGTAATTCGCTTGCGTAGTCAATCGTTCGAGCTTGCTGACCGTGCCTTGAACGAACGAGCCTACTTTCTGCTGCCACGCGGCTTCAGCGGTCGTAGTGCTCGCGCAGTAATTAGCGCCGCTGCAAGCCCATATTCCGGAGCCATCGGTACCGAGATTGCCGACAACGTCAAAAGGCAATCCCGCGATTTCGTTTGCATTAGGCA
>JAZDMM010000134.1:0-7324 GCA_043800965.1 Microcaldota archaeon
GCCGCGCAATTCCTGGCAGAAGCGGCTTTTTTCGACGGCAAGTACGCGCAAGCTTTTCCTTTTTACGGAGTCGAGAGGACGGGTGCGCCGATTCAGGCGTTTTGCCGAATAAGCGACAAGCGAATCCGCTTGCACGAGCACGTTTACGCTCCCGATTATCTTATAGTCCTGGATGACACGCTGGTTGAGGCCGCGGACGTTTTCGCGGGAATGAAAAAAGGCCTTGCAGTAATTGCTTCAGACAAGAAAATCAAGGCGCCGAAAGGCGTTGAAGTTAAGACGGTTGACGCTTACCCGGTTGCCCGTAAAATCATGGGAAATACTATTGTCAACACGCTCATGGTTGCTGCTTTTGCCAAGGCAACGGGCTTGGTTTCCTTAGACGGATTAATTGACGCGGTTAACAAGAAGTTTCCAAAGCCGGTTGCCGATAAAAACATCGAGGCAATGCGGGAAATCTTTCAGGCGGTGAAATGAAAATGGATTTGGCTAAGGTAACTAACTGGCTCGATAACGAATTTGCTTTTTTCAAGGGAGAGGATTATTCATTCAACGGTTTGCAGTTCGAAGGCAAGAAAGACGTGCGCCGCGTTGCGTTTGCGGTTGACGCGTGCATTCCGGCTTTTGAAAAAGCGTCTAAAGGCAAGGCGGATCTGCTGTTAGTTCACCACGGCTTGTTTTGGAGCAATCGTTTGCCTACGGCGATAACCGGGCTATGGGCAAAACGCTTGAAGTACCTGTCCGCTTGCGACTTGAGCCTGTACGCGGCGCATTTGCCTCTCGATTCACACCCAAAGTACGGAAACAACATAGAGCTCGCGAAAATACTCGGGTTGCATAATCCCCAGCCTTTTGCCGAATACCACGGTTCGTTGATAGCGCTTCGCGGAGACTTGGCGCGTTCTTCTTCGCTAGACGATTTAAGCAAAGCCGTTGCAAAAGCGCTTTCAATCGAAACCCGCGTTTTCGATTACGGGAAAACAAGCGGAATAAAGAAAGTCGGAGTTTGCACGGGCGGAGGGGGGTTCGCGGCTTTAGACGGCGGAATCGATTGCCTGGTTACCGGCGAAGTAAAGCAAGGCAATGTCGTTGACTTCCGCGATGCCGGCGTATCCGTTATTGAAGCCGGGCATTACGCGACTGAAGCGCTGGGAGTCAAAGCACTCTCGAAAGCAATGCAGAAAGAACTCGGGCTCGACGTTTTCTTTGTTGATGCTCCGACCGGCGTTTAGAATTCGAGCAAGCGGATTTCGAAAGCAGAGCAAGGCACGTGAATGCCCCAGTTTTCAAGCACTTCAGGATGCACTTCGCCGATGACGCCGATTGAATTGCCTGCCACGTCAATGAACCCGCTGCGGCCATTGATGAATTGCTTGAAGTTCTTCTTCCTCAGCGAAAAGTCCATCTTGAGCGAATTCATCAATTCCTTGAGCACTGAAGCGGATTCAGTCAAATTGCTTTCCGAGTGCGCGGTAAGGCACGCGACGTGAACGTCGGTTCTCGTCCTCTCGCACTTCTTTTCATCGCACGCAACAACTTCCCCGACTTCGAATATTTTCTGCGGGTACGTGTTGTGCGTGTTGCGCGAAACCGCTTCAATCAACCCCGGTAACAGCGTTGAACGCAAGTGAGAGTAATCGCTTGAAACAGGATTTCTTATCTTGACGAGCGTTTTCTCGGAAAACGATTTCGCTGCAATTGCTTCGTTTGAAACAACAGGCGTTGTAAGCTCGAGGTATCCCGCGCCCATGACCAAGTCCCGCACCTTGTCTTGCAATAGGCTTTCCTCGCTCCTGCAGCCGCGCGTGTACGTTCCCGGGGCTTTAGGCTCGAAATTGTTGTAGCCTATTCCGATTGCGACTTCCTCAACCAGGTCAATGGGGTGCAAGAAGTCGGCGCGGTAGCGCGGAATCTCGCACCTGATTTTCGCGCCTTGCTTTTGCGCGTTAAAGCGCTGGCGCTCAAGGGCTTGAATTATGAATTTGCTGTCCGCGTCAATCCCCAAGTTTTTGTTAATCCACGCAATGTCCGCGGTCATGACGTGCGGCTGCGTGTGCGGGGTAACCACGTTGTGCTTGCGCGGGTAATGCACTTCCATGCTTTGAATGCGCGCGCCCGCATCGCTGTAATTCTGGCACAAGATGTTTAACGCAACGTTGCAGGATTCGAAATCGGTTCCGGTAACGTCGAGAAACAAGTCCCTCGTGCTTTCCGTTACCGTGGTGCGCGCGGCATTGATAATCGGCGGGAACGAAACTACTTCCCCGGTTGAATCGAAAATAATCGGGTACTTGCCGGTTTTGCCTAATGCAAAGGCGTACTCTCTCCCTTTTTCGTGCTCTTCGAGGATCTTTAACGGAGTCATTTCCTGGATTTTTCCCAAGGGAACAAAAGCAATTTCATTAGCGGCAACGGCCTTGTAAACGAACGGGGGCTTGATTTTATTCGCGTCGTGAATCCCGATCGCGACTTTCCTCCTGCGCCTGCCGTGGGTCAAAGTAAGTTTTTCCTGAACCTGCATGAGCTCGGCAATGTCGTCGCCTTTGAAGGAGACTCCGCGTGCGAATGCGCACACGATGAACGGCCTTATTTTTGAGACACTGGCGTCAACAAGCATGCGGTAATTGCTTTTGCTGAGCTTCATTTCCGGCAATCCGGTTTCCTTATTGAGCCAGCCGCGTAACGCCCTTGCAATTCCTTCGCGCGACAGCAAATCCGGCCGGTCGCCCGTAACCTCGATGCGCAAGACTCCGTTCTCGTCTGAATCAACTTCGCACTTAATCTGGGGTAGCGCTTCGATGAGCTGGCTTTCGCTGCACCCGCTTGCGCCAAGCAAGAACGCTTTGCTAACCTCTACAGAAACCATGTTATTTCCATCCCTTGCTTTTCAAAAGATTTTCTATGGCCGCTAAATGCGGTTCCTCTAGTTTAGTGACACCTTTCCCCATAAACTTCAGGCTTTTTATCCGGGCTAGGGCAGCGTCAAGCGAATCGAAAGTTTGGAGTTCTCTTAGGATCCCTTCACGATGTAATCCATAAATCCCTTTTTTTCGCCCTAATGCGTCCAGCTTAGTTAAATCTTTTTGAGTTATCCCCGGGCTAGGTCTAGTTGCTTCTGCGCTCAATTCGCTTCTTTTTAACTCTAGCCCTCCTCTTTTTGGTGGCTGCGTGTGTGCTATTCTAAACGGTCCGCTTAGTCTTTTTGCTTTGGCCATGTTTCACAACTTCCTCAAAAGCGCGAAATCCCTTGAAAACAAATCGCGAATATCAGTGATACCCAGCTTAATCATTGCCAAACGGTCGATACCCAAGCCCCACGCGAGCACAGGCACGTTGACTCCGAGTGCGTGAAGCATTTCCGGCCTGAACATTCCGGCCCCGCCAGCCTCGGCCCAGCCCTTGCCCGGGATTTTAACGTGCATTTCCACGCTCGGCTCGGTGAACGGAAAGTAAGACGGAACGAACTTGACTTCATCCGGCTTTGCGCCAAACACTTCAATAGCGAAATCACGCAAGTAACCCAAGAGTTCGCGAAAACTCATGGACTCGTCGGCAACTATTCCCTCGCACTGGTTGAATTCGATGAAGTGCTTCCAATCGATTTCATCGGGCCTGAACACGCGGCCTATTGAAAACAATTTCAACGGAGTCTTGATTTTCTTTGATAGTTCGCGCGCGCTAACAGCAGTAGTCTGCGAGCGCAAAACCAATCGCGCGGCTATTTCGGGATCCCAATTATAACGCCAGCCCGTGCTCCCGTCAACGCCTTGCTCGTGAGCCATTTTAACACGCGCGAGCAATTCCTTGTCGAGTATTTCCCCGCGAGCCGGGTCGTCCACTTGAAAAACGTCGTGAATCTCGCGCGCCGGATGGTCTTGCGCCATGAACAAGGCGTCCATGTTCCAGAATTCGAGTTCAACCAGCGGGCCGTGAACTTCCTTGAAGCCCATTGCAACCAGCTTTTCCTTAACCTGATTAATGAATTCCTTGTAAGCGTGTTTTTTGCCAACACTCAAAGGCGCTGCCACGGTTGCTAAATTATACTCGCGGAATTCCTTGTTCTTCCAGGAACCGGTTTTCAGCATTTGCGGCGTAAGCGAGCTGATTTCGTCGCCGGATTTCGTAATCGCTTTTTTTCCGGCGGCGGTGATTTGCGCGGTCACTTCCTTGACTTTCTTGGATGAAACGAGCTTGCGTGCCTTCAATTCCTCGACCGCGCTCTTGTCGATTTCTTTTTCCTCTGCGTCGCCCTTGCTTAAGGCGGTTAATGCTTTTTCAGCAGGCGATTCCCCGCTTTTCTTCAGCAGCAGGAAAGTGCTTTTGCCTTCCTTAGCAACATCGATGAAGCCGTTTTTGCGTGCCCACTGGAGTGCGATGCCTTTTTCCTTTGCGTCAAGCCCCGTTTCTGCGAGAGCCTTGTCCATCTCCCGGCTTTTTTCGCCGTGCAAAGCATTCAGCAAACGGCGTTCGGGAGTTCCTTTCGCAGCGTAATTTTGGCCTTCGTCGGTTAATGAAACGAAAACAAGCTCTTTCCGGGTTGCCTTAAGGAAGCCTTCCTTTTCGAGAGAGTGCACGACGCTCGCTATTGCGTTTTTTTCAACGCAGGTTTTCTCGCTTAACTCGACTTCGGTCGCGTCGCGCTTGCTGAGTAATTCTAAAACCTTGAATTCGTTTACTTTCAACCCGTAAAACCCCTTGTTGTTTAAACGCGTGCAAATATTAAAATGCTTTCAATTGCCAGCCCAAGGGGGACACCCCCTTCGCACACAAACTCGCGAGTTTGTGGCGTCCGTTGGATTCTGCGGATTCCAAGGAAGTCCGGCACCGCCCAAACCCCCGCGTTCTCCGCTTTTTTTACTCCCGCCCGCCGTCCCCGCCGCCGTCCGCCCAAAGCACCAACCCTTTGCCTGAAACCACGCAAACGCTTTAATTAATCGCCCCGCTAATAGTCGCCGATGACTGCAAGAATATCGCGCGCAATAAAGCCGGGCACCAAGAACAAAACCGGGAGCTGGCGCTCGCAAAGGCCGGTAGTTGACCCCAAGAAGTGCACGCGCTGCGGGCAATGCGAATTATTCTGCCCCGACAACGCGATTAAAGTCGGGAAGAAGAGCGCGGTAGTGAATTACGATTACTGCAAAGGGTGCGCTATTTGCGCTACCGTCTGCCCCAAGCACGCGATTTCAATGCATCCGGAAAAGTGATTTCAATTGGTTAAGCAAATAGGCGAAGGAAGCATTGTGCTCGCGCACGTGGCTGCCATGTGCAGGCCCCAGGTAATTGCCGCGTATCCGATTACGCCGTCGACTCACATTCCGCAAGAACTCTCGCGAATCCAACCCCAGCACAATTTCGAATTCATTCCCGTTGAAGCGGAATTCTCTGCAATAAGCGCGATTCTCGGCGCAAGCGTTGCCGGAGCCCGCGTTTTCACTGCAACCTCGTCGCAAGGACTCGCTTTAATGCACGAGGTTCTTCACAATGCGGCAGGCATGCGCTTGCCGTTGGTGATGGTGGTAGGCAACCGCTCGTTGAGCGCGCCGTTAAGCATTTGGAGCGACTGGCAAGACAGCTTGTCCCAGCGCGACACTGGCTGGATTCAGTTATACTGCAAAAACAACCAGGAAACGATTGACGCGCTGATTCAAGCTTACAGAATAGCGGAAACCGCGTTTGTTCCGATAATGGTTTGCTTTGAGGGCTTTTATTTGACTCACGAAGTCGCGGTGCTGGACGTGCCGACTCAACAGGAAATCGATTCTTTTCTCCCGCCGTTCAACCCCAAGGACTCGCTTGACACGCGCGCGCCCAAGGCATTCGGCGCTTACGCCGCTCCCGAGTATTACCAGGACTTCAAGCTCGACCAACAGCAAGCCATTATGGATTCGGTTAAGGTAATCGAGCGCGTTGCAGCGGATTTCGAAAAGAAATTCAAGAGAAAGCAATTCACGCTAATCGAGGAATACGGCGAAAAAGCGCCGGTTGTCTTGGTTTCAATGGGTGCCCTAGCCGAGAGCTTGGAAGTGCTTGTTGACGAAACCAAGGGAGTTTCATTGCTGCGCGTAAAGTGCTTCAGGCCTTTTCCGTCAAAGGAAATCGCAGGAGCGCTCAAGCACGCGAAGCAAGTAATCGTTTTTGAAAAGGACTTCAGCCCCGGCAATGAAGGGATTTTGGGCACCGAATTAAAGGCAGCGCTGCTTGAAGCCGGGCTCAAGCCCAAGGTTGCGAGCGTGGTTTGCGGCCTCGGCGGACGCGACGTGACGAACAAGCAAATCAGCGCGTTCGTCAATAAAATAAAAAACAAGGAAGGCAGGTTTTGGATTTGAGCGAGGAATTATTCCTAAGCGGCCACACTTCTTGCGCGGGCTGCGCTTGCGCCATAGCCATGCGCCACATTCTTCACGCGCTTGGCAGGGAAGCGGTTGTGATTAACGCAACCGGGTGCATGGAAATCGTTTCCACGAACTACCCGCAAAACACGTGGGGCGTTCCTTACTTGCACAGCGTTTTCGAAAATACCGCGGCTGTCGCATCCGGGGTTTCCCGCGCGTTCAAGAAGCTCGGCAAGAAAGGAGTGGTTACGGTAATCGGCGGCGACGGCTCGACTTACGACATAGGCTTCGGCGGAATCAGCGCTGCAATGGAGCGCAACGAAGACATTCTGTACATTTGCTACGATAACGAGGCGTACGCGAACACGGGCTTGCAAAGAAGCGGCGGCACTCCGTTTGCAGCTGCCACAACCACTACGCCAAAGGAAGTCGGCGGCAAGCACGAATGGAAAAAAGACTTGGCGTTCATTGCTGCCGCGCACGGCATTCCGTACGTTGCTACGGCGAGCATTGCTTACCCGGATGACTTGAAGCAGAAACTGCTTAAAGCCAAGGTCATGAAGGGCTTTCGCTTCATCGTGTTGTTCGCGCCTTGCACTTACGGCTGGAAGATTCCGACCAATATGCCGATTAAAGTATCTGAGAACGCGGTTGAGAGCGGGATGTGGAACTTGTTCGAGGTTGAAAACGGCCGCTTTAAGCGGAGTTACAAGCCGAAAATGATTCCCGTAAAGCAATACCTCGCGGGTCAAAAGCGGTTCAGCCATGTTACCGAAGAACAGCTGAAAATAATGCAGGTGCACGTAGAGCGCGTGCAGGAAGAACTCGACAAATTAGAGAAGAGCGAGATAGACTTTCGTTATCTAGTTTAAACGTTAGGAAGGAGGTCGGCGGACTAAGCGCCGGAGGACGCACACAAAGCCAAGCTTTGTGGCGCACGACAAATTCCGCGGGATTTGACGCGAACGTAGTTTCCTCCTTCGGCTTAGGCA
>JAZDMM010000045.1:0-14287 GCA_043800965.1 Microcaldota archaeon
GCCATGAAGGGAGTAGTCAAAAGCAATTCAACCGGAGCATTCGGCGCGTGTTCTTGAATATGGCGCGCGTGCTCGGCGCCCATGAAAGTCACGGGAATGTCTTGAGCGAGTATTTTCTTTAACATGAACTTGCTTCTCAAAGCGCTCAACTTATCTATGGCTTTTTTTTGCTTGGTTTTTTCCGCAGTGGTTAACTCGCTTAACTCCTGCTGCATGCCCGCGATTTCCGTATACACCCTATCTTTTTCCTCTTGGCTCGCTTTGCTTTTAACGACTTTATCCAGCGCTTGGCCGAGCTTTATCAACGCGAGTTTTTCCTTGAAAAAAACCATTTCGGTTAATACAACGGCTTGACCGGTTTCAACACCGGCGAAATGACTGTCAATCAACACGGGTTCGCCGCCGGCTTTGATTATTTCCTTGCGCAACTCGTTAAAATAACCCGGCGCATCAGCGGGATAGCCGCGAGGCAGTTCCAACCCCACTTTCAAACCCGGCGTAACACTCTTGCGGATGAAGTCGCGAATCTGCGGGTAAGTCGGGTGGTTAAGCTCGTGCCTGACTCCTATAACAATGGGTTTGGATTCCTCGGGCATTAACTAAACAAATGCAGAAGAATCTTAAAAAACAAGCCGTTACTCTCACTTGGATTTCATGACGAGGTGAACCTTTCCAGTTCCACACGGAATGGTTTGCCCGACAATGATGTTTTCAGCAATGCCCGAAAGCGAGTCAACCTCGCCTTTCACGCAAGCGTTAATCAAGTGCTTCGCGGTTTCCTCGAACGCGGCCTTCGCAAGCACGCTATCCTTCTCGCCAGCCAAACCGTGGCGGCCAACGCTCTTGATGATTCCCTTGTTCGTCATTGCATCCGCAATCAGCATGATGTGGCGCTGGTCAACCGATAATTGCTGCGCATCCAACACCTTGTTCATTTCCTCAATGATGGCGTTGCGGCCGGCTTCAACGCCGAGAACGCTCGCGATCTCCATCATGTCGTTGGTGGTTGTGCGGTATGAATCGATTTCCGGAATAATCAATACTTCCTTCAAGTTCGAGCCCTCGGTAGCGAGAGTCAACTCGGTCTTGCCCTTGTCATCGGTTTTCTCAACAATGATGGCGCGCTTGATGTCTTTGATTCCCTTCAAGTGAATTTCCTTGAATTTGTTAGTCGTCTTGCGAATGTTGCGGAGAGTATCCGTCTTCGGCTTCATGATTAAAACGTTATCGCGCTTGTTGACTTCAGCGATTTCCTTGACTTTCGCAATCACGTCGTCTTCCTTGACCCCGTGTTCCT
Organism: Microcaldota archaeon; assembly: GCA_043800965.1. Classification (GTDB taxonomy): domain Archaea; phylum Micrarchaeota; class Micrarchaeia; order Norongarragalinales; family Norongarragalinaceae; genus JAZDMM01. The sequence continues at coordinate 1,298 of JAZDMM010000045.1, forward strand.
TCAACGCATCGCGGTTTAAAGTAATCGTGACGACTTTCTTGTCAAAGTCTTCCTTGATCTCGGCGACTTTGTCGAGAGTGACTTCCTCGATTTCAGCGGCAACCTTGCGCGCCTTGTTCCAATCCGTGTTGTGCGACGGCTTCAAGTAAACTTCCATAACCGGCTTCTTCGGCGTCTTGCGCGCGTCAACGATTTCAACCAATCGGGTAAAGCCGAGCTGCGCTAGCGAAGCGACTCCCGCGTAGTGGAACGTGCGTAAAGTCATTTGAGTGCCGGGTTCGCCAATGCTTTGAGCGGCTATAACGCCCGCGGGCTCGCCGTAAGCAATCGGCTTGCCGTCAACCGGATCGAGTCCGTCGTCGCCGTACTTGAATTGAATAACGCGGCCTTCGCTGTCGCGAACCGTTAAATCGTCTTGAACAATCATGTCCTGCAACGCATTAATCAAACGGCGCTGCATGTAACCCGTCTTCGCCGGGTTAACGCCTTTGTCAACCACCGAGTCGCGGCCTCCCGCAGCGTGGAAAAAGTATTCCTGCGGGTTCAAACCATCCTTGTACGGGTGGCACACGAAGCCGCGCGCTTCAACAGTCAAGTCGCCCTTCCTAAAGTGAGAGAGAATCCTGTTCTTGTAGCCGGAAGTCATGCGCTTTCCGCGAACCGCCTGCTGGCCAACTAACGCGCTCATTTGAACCACGTTGATTTGCTTGGCTTTCACTCCCGCCTTAGTCATTGTTAACGCAACGTTTTGCTCGATTTCCCTGCCGCCGAAATGAACTTTCGACCGGTGAACGTGCTTGTTAACCGCCTTCCACGAATGAAAGCGGATTAACTCGACTATGTTCATTACCTGCTCTTCAAGAGTCTCGCGTAAAGTCTTGCCGGGCTGGCGCTGTAATTTGCCGTCGCGGTATTTCTTAATCAAGTCCTGAACTTTCTTGCGGCCTTCCTTGTACAACTCGTCTATTTCGGCTCGGCCGGCTTCAGGCAAGTTGTAATCGTTCAAGCTCAGCGAGAAACCGAATTCGGTAATCAAGTAAACGGAAACGCGGGTAGCGGCATCCAAGTAAACGCGGGTTGGCCCGGAACCGCACTGGTTGAACAACGCCTGAACTATGCGCGCGCTCGAGCGCGAGTCAACTGTACCGCTGGTCAGCTTGCCTTTCTTAATCACGACTTTTTCCCCGGCGCGGTCTTCGCACTCGAAATCGAAATTAGGGGGAAGCATGAGCGAATACAACTCGCGGCCCTTCATTGGGCCATGCACTTCAGCAGTCAAGCCGCCGGCATTAACGAGCTCGCACGCTTGCTTGCGCGTCAAGACAACATCGCCTTGAGTAAGCAAATACAAACCCGTAATCTGGTCGATGTCGGGAGCAATAATCGGGTGGCCGTGGCGCGGGGACAAAATCTGGCCCTCGACTTTCATCAAGCTCTCGGCCTCGCTTTGAGCCTCCTCGTTCTGGGGAACGTGAATGTTCATTTCATCCCCGTCAAAGTCAGCGTTGTAAGGATTGCAGACAGCAACGTTAAAGCGGAAAGTCTTGCCCGGCAACACCTTGATTTCATGGCACATCATGCTAACCCGGTGCAAAGACGGCTGGCGGTTGAAAATCACGATGTCGTCATCCATCAGCTGGCGTTCGATAACGTAACCCGACGCGAGCTCGGCCATGACTTCCTCGGCATTCGCTTCAGTGAGCTTTCTGCGCCGGTTGTCCGGGCGAATGATGTAACTTACTTTCTCCGGGTGTTCCTTGAGCAGGAGTTTAACGTTATCCAAATTCCAGTCAGTAACGCGAACCGGCAAAGACAATTCACGCGCGATTTGCTCGGGCACTCCAAGCTTGTTGATTCCCAACGTAGGATCGGGTGAAACAACGGTGCGGGCGCTGAAGTTAACGCGCTTACCGCTCAAGTTATAGCGGAAACGGCCTTCCTTTCCTTTCAAGCGCTGGAAAAGAGTTTTCAACTGCCTTCCCGAGCGATGGCGCGCCGGCGGAATGCCCGCGGTCTCGTTGTCAAAGTAAGTGGTAACGTGGTACTGCAATAACTCCCACAAGTCCTCGATGATTAATTGAGGCGCGCCTGCGGATACGTTCTCCTCCAAGCGCTGGTTGATTCTCAAAATATCGACGAGCTTGTGAGTCAAATCGTCTTCACTCCGCTCACCGGTTTCGAGAGTAATCGAAGGGCGAACCGTAACCGGCGGAACAATCAACGCGGTAAGCACGGTCCACTCGGGCCTGATTTTAACCTTCATTTGAAGCAAGTCCTCGTCCGGAATGCGCTCCAAACGCTCGCGGATCTCATTCGGCAGCAACTTGCGGTCTTCCTCGAAGTAAGTAGTAGGCTTGATGAACTTGATGTCGCGTTGTTTCTCCCCGCAATGCGGGCACTCGCCGGTTTTCTTAACCGAGTCAATAGAGCTGGATTCGCTCATCAAACGGCCGCACTTGTTGCAGCACGCTTTCAATAACAAGTAAACCGTTTTCCCAAAGCCAACGTGAACAACCGGGCGCACGAGCTCGATGTAACCGAAGTGGCCGCTGCAATCCTTCATGCGGCTGCCGCAAGTCTTGCACTTGAGTCCCGGGTCAATAACACCGAGGCGCTGGTCAGCCAAGCCGCCGTTAATCGGGTAACCGTCCTCGTCGTAAGTGTCCGGCACCGTAATCTTGGTGGAACTCATGCGGCGGATCTGGTCCGGCGAAAACAATGAAAAATCAATCGAGGAAATCTTTTTCAATTCAATCAACCTTTTTCTGAAATTACGAGCCTCGGGAAAATGCCGATTGACTTGATTTCGTCAACCAACAGCTTGAAAGCGTAACCCACTTCGATTTCACTCACTTGCGAGCCCTCGCACAACGGGCAGTAACGCCTGTTCTTCAACCGGTCGAACACCGCAAGGCTCCCGCAGCTGTCGCAAACCAATTCAATGGTGCGGTCGGACGAGTCAATCATTCTCTCCTTCAACAGTGAAGCGGCGCCGAAGCCGATGAAACAATCGCGCTCCATTTCACCAAGGCGCAAGCCTCCCTCGCGCGCGCGGCCTTCGGTAGGCTGGTGAGTAAGCAACTGCACCGGCCCGCGAGAGCGCGCGTGCATCTTCAAGCTAACCAAGTGATGCAAGCGCTGGTAGTAAATAACGCCTATGAATATTTTCGAGGAATAAACGCGGCCAGTCTTTCCGTCGTACAAAAGCTCAGTGCCTGCGGGCTCAAAGCCGTAATTCTTCAACACTTCCTCGAACTGTTGCTCCTTGTCGCCGGTGAATGCGGTGCCGTCCTTCAGTTTCCCGTCCATGCAAGCGGCCTTGCCGCCAAGCATTTCAAGCAAGTGGCCCGCGGTCATACGGCCCGGAATAGCGTGAGGATTAATGATTAAATCCGGAACAACGCCGTCGCGAGTGAACGGCATGTCTTCTTGAGGCTGCAAGAGCGAAATAACTCCCTTCTGCCCGAAGCGGGAAGCGAATTTGTCCCCGATTTCCGGAACATTCAAAGTGCGAACGCGCGCTTTCACGAGCTTGTTGCCTGACGTGGTCTCGCTCAATAAAACCGCGTCAACAATACCGCTCTCGTTGCTGCGAACATTAACCGAACTCTCGCGCCTGCGCTCGGTTTCTACGTCGAGCGCGCTAACTTCCTTCAGGAAACGAGGCGGCGAAGTCTTGCCAACCAAAACACTGTCTCCTGCAACCATTGTCTCCGGGGAAATCAAGCCGTCTTCATCCAAGCTCGCGTAAGACTCCTCGCCGAGATAGCCTTGCACGTACTCCTGCGGCTTGCAGAAATCGTCTTTCTGCCCCCCCGGATACCTGCGCTCTTCAGCGGTGTAAGTCCTCAAGAAAACGCTTCTCGAGAGAGCACGCTCAATCGAGTCCTTGTTGACCACGATAGCGTCGTTCATGTTGAATCCGTAATAACTCAAAACCGCGACAACGAAATTCTGGCCGCTCGCCCTCTTGAAGTTCTGCAAGTCCTCGAACGCGCGCGTTTGAACCAGCGGGCGCTGGGGGTAAAATAAAATATGGCCGCGCGTGTCGGTTCTCAAATTGTAATTACCGGCGTACAAGCCCAGGCTCTGCTTCGCGTGCTGGGCAGCCATCAAAACACGAGGCGCCATGTTGTATTCCGGAAACGGCAATTGAGCTGAAGCATAACCGAGAATGTTCAAGGGATCGATTTCCAAGTGAGTATGCTTCTCGGTCACGTCCTCCTTGTTCAAGGCAACGAACGCGTTCTCTTCCTCTTCCGCATCCAAGTACTCGATGATTCCCTTCTGAACCAATTCATTCCAAGACGACTCGCCTTTCTTGACGCGGTCGAGATGGTCGCGCGTAAGCAAAGGCTCGCCTTTCTTGACAACGAGCAACGGCCTGCGCGCGCGCCCCTCGTCAGTGTTAACAAAGACTTCGTTCGTCTTCTTGTAAAAAGCAACGTTCAACTGGTTGTCGAGCTCGCCGCGCCTGCGCATGCCGCGTAGTTCGGAAGCAAGCTTGTCGCCGTTAGCGTAAAAGCCGACGAATTTCCCGTTCAAAAACACGCTCGTCTTCATAAGCTTAATTCAACTCCCATTTTGTTGAGCTCTTTTTCAAAAACCTTCTCGTCCGCGCCCGTAGTAATTTCGCAGAACAACGCGAGGTTCTTAACCAAACCGCAGTTCGGCCCTTCCGGAGTCTCGTTCGGGTCCAAACGGCCCCAGTGCGTGCCGTTCAAGTCACGCGCCTTGTAATGCGGGTGCTTTTTCGCGAGCGGGCTCGTAACGCGCTTCAGGAATGAAGCGGCTGAAATGAAATTGTAACGGTCTAACGGCTGTGAAACGCCGGTGTGGCCCCCCACCCAATTGCCGGTAGCCATGGAATAACGAATGCGGTCAGTCAACGCGTCGGGGCGGACTACGGAAAACATGCTCATGCGACGGCCGCGCACATTAGCGCGCTCCATCTGGTAAGCAATGTCCTTAACGAGAAACTGGAAAGCGTAACGGAATAATTCCTCCATCAAGCGGCCGCTGATTTTCAAGCGCTTGTTCGCGTAATGGTCCTTGTCGTCGACAACGCGCTGGTGGTACGAAACCAAAACGCACCGTTCAACCATTCTGCACAGGAAAAACGCTTTCGCCATGCGGTTCTTGAGGTCGATTCCGATGTGCGGAAGCAGGTAACGGTCAATCAATAATTCCGCGCGCTTGACTTGATAGTCAACCGGCTGGCCGGGAGCAACGCGTTTTCCGATTGTTTCCAAAGCACCGCGCTTGTTCTTGCTCGCGTCCAACTCCAAATTCAAAAGCAAGTCGTTCTTGACTTCGGGAGTGCTGGAAAGCAATTCCATGAGCTCCTCGTCCTTGTCCATGCCTAGAGCGCGCAAAACCAAAACGATTTCGAGAGAACGGTTGTACGAAGGCATTGAAACGCTGATCTTGCCTTCCTTGGTGCGGTCAACGGTGCACCTGCCGCGAAAGCCCGAGCGAGTGCTGAAGATTTTAGCTTGCACTACTTCCTTGTCCTTCTCTTGCGAAACGAGAATTCGGTTCGGCGCCAAGTCCTCTAGAGTCATGAGGCTTTTCTCGGTGCCGTTGATCACGAAGTAACTACCCCAATCAAGCGGGTCTTCCCTTGCTTCAATCAATTCCTGCCGGTTCTTGCCGTTCAAGTAACACAACTTGCTTTTCAGCATGACCGGGAGTTGGCCGACGTAAACGTCTTCCGTCCTTTTTTCAACGCCTTTAATTACCTGCGTCATTTCAACGAAAATGGGAGCGGTATAGCTCAAGTCGCGCATTCTCGCTTCAATCGGGTACAGCGGCCTGCGAGAGCCGTCTGCTTCGGTAATCATCGGCTTTTCAACGCGAATTTTGCCGAGTTTGATGACGAGCCCCTTGATCTGGGGTTCGATAATTCCTTGCGCGTCCACGATGTCTTGCATCGTAAGGTCGACGAACTTGTTGTAAGAATCAAGCTGCTGCTTGACGAGCGAGTTGTTCCTTAGAAAATCCCGAGTCAATTCAACGAACGCCAAGACATATTCTCCTCACAGCAGCACAGCCGATTTACCTACTTGAAAAAAAAACTTTTCAAGCAACAACGAGCCTGTAGAAAGAAACGCCTTCCTTCACAAACGCGCTCTTTCTGGAAACCTTTACTACGTCGCCTTCCTGAACCTGTAAATCCTTAATCATGGGGTCCGTGACCTTGATCCAAGGAAGGTATTCTTTCTTAGTGCCGAGTTCCGCGATTACCTTGTCCGCCTCTTCCGTAGGCAACAATGACACTTCTGGAACAAGATAATGACTTTGAGGCAACTCACACCACTATATAAAAATTCGACTAAAGGCTCGTTTCATCGACTCTAATCTTTTTGCCGTAAAGCCTTTATAAATTTGTCGGTTCAGCCCAGCAAAAACACTTTATCGTTGTGCCTGGCTCTCTGCTTTAACTTCAAGCCAATTGCCTGCCCGGCCTCGGCTTCCGTAATCGGCTGCGTGTCGATTTGCATCGAGTCAACCGTTTGCTCGAAATCCGGGCTGGCTTGCACCAGGATTTTATCCCCGACTTTAAGGGAATCGTCGAGCTCTATGACGCCGACTCCGATTTTATCGAAGTAGTGCGTCACTACCCCAATCGGCTTTTTCTCCAAAAGCACCGCCTCCTTGCTGATTATACGAAGGCGAAAGAAGTATAAAAAACTCTCGAAACCGCCAAGGCTAAAGAAGGAAAGCGCCTCGACCGGGATTTTCTACCAGCGCGATCGCCGCTTTCTTTTTGGCGGACGACCGCACCTTTTTCTTTTGAAAGAAAAAGGGGTGGTCTTCGAACCCGGGTCTTAGGCTCGACAAGCCTGAATGCTAACCACTACACCATCGAGGCGTGAAGTATTTTATGGAACGGCGTTGTTTTAAACCGTTTTCGTTGCCAGGCAATTCAATAGAATATCCAGCTACCGTTCAAGACTGCGTCTAAAGTGATTTTGAAATCAGTTAAACAGCCGGGCGCTTATCGAAACGCACCGCTGTTGCGAGTCAACGCTTGTGAGGCGTGTAAAGCGAGGGCTGTCCCCAGCAGCATTTCGCATTCATTTCCTTTTTCGGTTTCGTATAGTTAGCCATAATAAGTCACGTTATAATTGGGGCGCCGGGACATAATAAGGTATGGAATGCTCCCGCCAATCGCAACCCCTAACGTTTGAACCAGTTTTGAGCGATTATGCGGTTCGCTACAAAGGCGAAAATAATTGAGTAAGTGTAAAAGTAAACCGTAATGCCTATAGTCAAAACCAACTCGCCGACGAACGGATCGAAAAAACCCGGCTTAAACACGCCTAACGAGATTAACAACACTAACGGCAGAATCAAGAAAACCGATAAGAGTTGGAAGAGTAGCAAGCAAATGAAGTACGTGGCAAGAAGGCAAGCAAGAGTCTCACCGCTGCCGGTAGCGTATATCTTACGGGCCTGGCGGTAAACGTAAAAAAAAGAGGCGATTGTGGCAACTAGCAAAATAAGCGGTAAGAAGGCCACTAATTGAACTGGAAGCGCCAACAACTGTTCAGACGGCCCAAACGGGTTAAAGAAAAACAGAAAGATAAAGGTAGGCAACGGCACCGCGAAATATACCGCTGAAAACAAGTCTAGAGCCCGACCGTTCAAAAAAAGCTTGTGCGGCCAGTCAAGTTTCATGCGATTTCCCTCTTGCTCGTGCTTTCTTTTCTAGTGCAGTTCTTTTCTTTCTGGAAAGAAAAGAAGTGCATCCCGTCAGCCAGATTTGAACTGGCAACCCCTCGGTTTCAATTTGTTTTTGACAAGCTACAGCCGAGTGCTCTACCGTTGAGCTATGACGGGGAACAGGAAACACTTTAAAAGATTAAAGGTAATTACTTTATGCAATCCACGAGTTTAAAACCATTTTTGTTTGTAGCAGGCTTTTTTTTGCTCGCTCTTTTTGTTTCCGGCTTCACTGCTGAAGAATTCGCCGCTTCCTACGTTAATGACGGAGAGCAGTTCACTATTCACCCGATGACTTTCGAAGGCGATAGCTACGTAATAGTCAAAATCAACGACTTGGAGAGCGTTATACTGACGGAGAAAGCGGGAGACTTCGTTGAAGTCACTGACGATGCTACGTTGAACGCCTTGATTCCCGCGTACTTACGGGAAAAATACGCCGCTGGCCAGTTGACGCCTACGGTGGACCAGATCAAAGCTAATTTAGACAAGATTCTGGGTAACAGCACGCAATGCAAAACCGGAGTAGACCGGTTCATTAAAAACGCGAAGTACAGCTCGCCGTATTGGTACATTACCTTGACGCGAACCGATTACCCGGCGGAGTACGCGGCTTACGCGGCGTGCCTCAACTTGAAGGAGGAATTCGGCAATACCACTCTCGCGCTTCAAGAGGCGCGCACTGAGTTTGAAATCGCGATAAACGAAAGCAATGCCCAAGGCGCGTACGCCGCCTTAGCCAAGGCAAAGACCGCTTTGCCCGCGCACAAGGCGGTTTACGAACAGCTTGCCGAACACCATGCCACTGCCACGTCAAGTTTCCCGTTTATTTTCAACACAGGAGTCAGGAACCCGAACTCTTGCCAGCTTGATGCGGACCTGCAAACCGCGTTCAACGAGCTGACGGTCTTGCTTGAAAGCGGCGAGTATTCAGACGAAGCGGAGCTGGCTGCGCGCATCAAGAGCGAAACGCAGACGCGCGGCATGCTGGCGTTATCCAAGCGGCTCGGCTTGTCGCGAAGCGACTCGATAAACAAGCTTAACGAAAAAATAACTTCGCTGGAATTGAATTTCAGCAATGCCTCTGGCATGGAATTAAACGGCTTGCGAAACAAGTACGCGGAACTACAGCAGTTGCTTGATTCGGTGAGCGCGGGAACCGGAGATTCCGAGGCCTTGGCCGAAGAGTTCGACGAAAAGCTCTCGGAAATCGAGCAAGACGTGGGGAATTACGAGCGCGTTTACCTGGATTACTTCACGGTGGTGGACACTTTGCAGAGGGCGCAAGTCGAGTCCGCGGCCGCAATAGAGCGCTTGGGATCAACCGACCAGCGGTTGGTTGACTTGCAGTCACGGCTTCAAAACGTAACAATTGAGTTAAGGCAGCGCGAGGACAACTTGAGGAACAACGTGAACATGAGCGCGGTCGAATTCAAGGAGTTGTCAGACCAGGCGCAGGAGATCGGCTTGTCTATTTCCAGCTTGGTTCCAAAGGAGAACGAGCTGGATTTCGTAATGATCGGCGGGATTTTGATTATCGTTATCGCGGTTCTCGGGGGAATAATTTACTTCCTTAAGTTCCGCAAGAGGCAGCCGCCGACCGAGATGGATTACAGCGACTTGCAAACCCCGAAATACGGCCCGGCTATCACAATCGAAACCGGGGAAGACAACAAGAAAAGCGGGCAAAGAACGCTTTAGCCGTCTTGAAACAACAAAAGGAATAATAGCGAAAACACGGCTTATTTTAATCGGGGGATTGGGGTAGCCTGGTTATCCTACTAGCTTTGGGAGTTAGTGACTTGAGTTCGAATCTCAAATCCCCCATCCACAGCTTACTTCTTCTTTTTCTTTTTGCCGCCGAAGTTACCCTTGCCTTGCCCTTTTCTTTTTAGAAAAAAGAAAAGTGCGATGGCGCCGCGCAAAAGAAAAACGTTACTTTTTCTTCTTACGCTTGCCGCCGAAGTTACCCTTGGGCTTCGGGATTTTCAGCTCCGGGTAAATGTCGTTAAGCTGGCTGGTTAACGGAACCGGGCCGTAGCCGCAGTATTCGAACATCTTAAAGTAAAACCAATCCACGAGAGCGGATAAGGCTACATCGCCGTCCACTGCAAAACCCGTCAACTCGCCTTTCACCCTCGATTCCGGAAACGCGTCAAGCATTTTCGCGATTTTACCGAACGACTTGCGCGGCGGGAAAGCAGAGAACAGTTCGTCGACGTGTTCCTGCAGCGCAGCCGAATCGCTTGAAGCAAAGTCGGGAATCTTGTTGTTCACCGACGCGAACATCGAGCTGAGCCCTACTAACGCCTCTTTCCGAGGAACGTCGAGCCGTTGTTTCTTTACTATGCGCCAGTCATTCAAGTTCGCAGCCAAGCGCACTTCATTGTCAACCGGCTTGCCCGCCGGCTTAGGGGTATCGAATTTGCGCCAGGCCCCGTGCAAGTAAAACGACGGAAGCAAATCCGACGAGTCAACGCGCTTCTTGTCATCGGAGTACGTCTCGCGCTCGACAACCGAAGTAGCGGAGTCAATCAGCTTGTTGATTGAAAGCGAGGGCAGTGACGAAAGCGAGGGTTTCGGGAGCGCAGCTCTTGTTTTGCTCAAGTCAAAAGGCGCGTAATCAAAAACGCGGTTGAATAATACGCCGCGCGCGGAAACAAGCAAGCCTAGAAGCTCTTTTTCCCCAGCTGATTCGTCGAGCTTGCGCTCGAACTTGAAGTCCTTGAATCCGCATTGAAACAATACGAACTGCATTGGCTCAACCGAGAGTCTTTGCTACTGCTTCGCCGACCATCGTGGCCGGAGAGTAAGCTCCGCCGGCGAATACCGCGCCGCACTTCGAGCAAGACCACAAGCTATTCGACTTTCTTTTGACCCCGGTTTTACAGCAGTACGGGCACTTGTGCTTGGCTCTCTTTGAAGCAAGCGCTTTCGCCTCTAGTTTCCGAATTTTAACGCCGTAGCGTGAAACCACTTGAAATCACCCTTTGACAATCTTCAACAATTCCTTGCCTTTATCCAAGGAAAGGTCCACTAACTGCAACAACTCTTCCTGCTTTAATCCCACGCGGCCGCTTTTCTGGCCCGCGCAAAGCAAGTCGCCGTCGGTAACGCCGAGAGTAAGCCGGCCCTCGCTTGCGACTTCCTCTTCATTAGTTGCGTCGGCAATCCACGTGCCGTCGATTCTCTCGAACGAACACAAGACCGCGTCGCGCTGAATCGGCAGCGGGCCCACGGGCTCGTCGCGAATTAATTTGCCGTCCTCGAACTTAGGCACTTTCGCGTTCCTCAACGCGGCCATTGCAGCCAAGCCCGCGGCATCAATCAAGTTACCGCAGTGGTCGAGAATGTACAAATCGACGAACACGCCCATGACTTTCTCTTCCCCGAGGTAAAACTTCTTCAAGTCCATGCACTCGGCGCTGCGAATCGCGCGGTCTACAACGCGCGCGAGCTCGATGCTGTTTTCATTCGGCGGCCCCGGCGTAAAATCCGGGTGAGCCAGCGGCGAAAATTCCGAGCCGGTCATGAACACTCCTTCCTCGGGCCTGTCCGGGAAAGGAGTCATCAAGTCGAACTTGACTCCGGCAACCACTTTCGTGTCGCCTATTTGAGCGAGCGCGCCGCCCTCCGCATTAGGCAGGTAATCGCGCGTAACAACTATGGGCCTGTAATCCAGCATGCCGCGGCCGTCCACGCGCTGGCCTTTCTTAAGCAAGTCCTTAACGTATTCCTCGCGAACTTCGTCAATAATCATTTAAACCGAACCTCCTTCACCGTTGTTGCTTCCGATTTCCTCCGAAACCGCGGCGTACTTTTCCTGCAGCGCCTTCAACTGCGCCTCGTGAATCGTTCCCACGGCATTAAACGCCATTTCAAGCCCTTGCTTGATTTCATCCCTGGAAAGCATGCCATCCATCTGAAACAACAGGATTTCCTTAGTGCGCGGAGAGATTACGAGCGGTAAATCGCTTTCGCCGAGGTTATCCTCGTACTTGTCCAAGTCAACCAAGATATGGCCGCCTGCTTTGCCTACGGAAACGCCGCAAACAACGTCCTTGAGCGGAATTCCCGCGTCAGCGAGCGCAACCGCTGCAGCCGTAATCGCCGCAACCCTGGTGCCTCCATCGCTTTGCAGTACTTCCATTTGAATGTCAATCATGGTTTTCGGAAACTGCTCGACTAAAACCACGTTCTCGAAAACGTGCTTGATGACTTTGCTTATTTCCAGGCTCCGCCTGTTCGGCCCGCTTCTCCCGTGCTCTTCCGAGCCCGAAAAAAGGAGCCATGATGTAGCGCGCGTTAATCAGCGACTTGTGCGGGTTAGTCAAGTGCTTGGGGAATACTTCACCCGGGCCGTAAACGCCTGCAACAACCTTGTTCCTGCCCCAGATTACCTGAGCCGATCCTTGCGCGCGCTTTAACACGCCTGCCTTGACTTCGAACGGCTTTCTCAAGTCCGTGAAGCCGCGGCCGTCGTTCCTCTTTCCGTTAACTACGAGCTTTATTTCTTTACTCATTCAAACCACCGTTTTTCTTCTGGGACTCGCTTTTCAGAAACTCGTTGACGCGCTCGGTCAACCCCGAAATATGCGCTTCCCTGCAAATCTTTAAAATCGCCATTACCGCCAGGGGAATGTCGCCGCCTTTCAAATACACTCGGCCGTTCTTGCCCACGAAAACCGTGGACCCCGTGAACTCCTTGATAGTTTCAAGCATGCTCGCGTTGCGGCCGATCACGCGCGGCACTTTAACCGGCTCGATTTCAATCAAGCGGCCGCCGTACAACTTGCGCGCCTCGGTTAAAGTCGCTTCGTGAATCTCGTTCACGTCGATTATTTGCGCGCTAACCACATCGCCTTGCTCGAACTCCTCGCGCGTGTCGCGCGAGCTGATGCTGCCTTCGTAAGGCGAGTTTAAGTCAACCGAATACCCGCTGAAGCGCTCTTCAGCCACGACTCCCACAACGTAGTCGCCGCGCTTCGGCAAATACCGGCCTTTCAGCGGTATGAACTTTCCTTCGCGCAGCAATCCGAGAGTCGAGACAAACGTTTTCCCGTCCTCAACGAACGTGCCTTGCGCTTCCTGCGGCGAGTCGAAAACAACTTCACCCGGCAAAACTATTTTTCCATCCATTCAATCACACCTTAAATAACCGCTCAAGCAATTCAACGAGTTCACTACCAGGTGCTTGTTGCTTTCCTGGTTCAGCAAACTGTTGAACGGGCTGTAAGCAAAGTAATAACCCTTAAACATCCA
>JAZDMM010000012.1:0-12608 GCA_043800965.1 Microcaldota archaeon
GCTTTCCTGGTTCAGCAAGCTGTTGAACGGGCTGTAAGCAAAGTAATAACCCTTAAACATCCAGTTTTTTTTCACAACCGCGGGCTTCGCGAAATCCTCTCCTTCAAAGGAAGCCAGCACATCCCCCGGCAACGAATCGAATTCGAAAACCGGGCCGTTGAAGTCGAACGAGGAAACGTTAGCGAACTCCGGCGCATTCGTCTTCTGTTTCACGAAGCGCGCCCGGGTTTGAACCGCTTCAGGCACTGCTTCGCCTAAAGACAATTCCTCGGCAGCCTCGAATTCTCCGAGCGCGCTCGCAAACTCGGAGTGAAAGTCAAAGCACGCGTCCCCGACCGCTAAAAAAGAAATTCCTTTTTCCAAATACGGCTTTCCGGATTCCTCGTCTTTCACCGTAGCGTTTTCAAGCAAAGCAAGCAAGTTACCGCAACCCCTTTGGCCGTACAACACGACCACGTCTGCTTCCGCGAATTTATCCGCATCAAGCTGCTGGTCGGAAACCGCACCAAGGTACTCGTACCCCAGCATTTCCTCTGTTTGCATTAACTCGGCAAAGCCCTGGGGCTCTACGCCCACTACCAAAATTTTCGGGGGGATTATTGGGCCGGTGTTGCCGATTAAAAGTAGGCCTACTGCGCCCAAAAGCAAAACCGCTAAAACGCCTATTGCAATTGTTTTCAACATGTAAAACCACCAAACTACAAAATCTTGGTTTCAACCTGGCCGGAAGTCAGCTTGTTGAGCTTGTCGTAAAACTCTCCTTGCATTCCAGCTAGAAACTCGCAAACGCACATGAGCGAACCGTCGGAACCGTATTGCTCCCTGCTCATTCCAAACTGCTTGACCACGCCGTACGCGCTACCCGCGTACTGCGCCGGTATTTTCACCGCAACCCTCACGTTCTCCATGCTTATGGGAATAATCTCCCTTATCTTGTCCACGATTTCCGGGACTTGCTGTTCAACGCTCTCGAAAGCGTCGATTGAAATGCGCGCCTCCTCCATTGCTTTTTCTATTCTCGCAGCCGGGTGCGGAGTCTTGTCGCGCGGGTTAATGCAATTCGCAGCCAGGAAAGCGATTATCCTCGCCTTCTTGTCCGCGAGAATCTTCCGGCGCTGGTCGGTCGTTAACTGAAGCTCGCCGTCCTCGAGAATTTTCTTCGCGATTTCGGTTGCGTCGAGAGTGTGAAAATACTTTTTGATATTTTCCTCGGTCTGCCTCTCGCCTTTGTTCGCGTCCTTGAAAACCTCGTCGAACACGAGCACGCCGGAGAAATCCTTTTTCACTCCGCTCTTGAAGTCGAACGAGAGCTTGGGGTCAACCAAAACCTCGAACTTGTTGCCTTCCTTTTCGAGGCGTGCTATAATCGTGTTTTCAATTCCCGTCATTACAGCTCACTTCGCGGCTGAAAGGAATTTCGCGATCTCGTCTTGCGGCAGAAAGCGCATTTTCTTGCTTTCGAACGAAATAAACGCCAAATCCAAAACCGCGGCATCCAGCTTGACGTCAGACACTTTCTTGAGCGCCTTGACGCAAAGCTTGATTGCCTCGTCTTGAGTCAAGTCCTCGCGGTATTCCTTTTCAAACACTTCCTCCGCGCCTTTTTTGCCGGAGCCTATGGCAGCAGCCTTGTACTCGAATAACGCGCCGCTGGGATCTGTCTCGAACAAGCGCGACTTTCCGTCAACGCCCGCAATCAAGAGGGAAACGCCGTAAGGCCTTACTCCGCCGTACTGGGTGAACGCTTGAATGTGGTCCCCGATTTTCTTCGCAAGCACTTCAATCGGAATGTCCTCGTCGAAAGTAAGCTTGTGCTTCTGCGACTCCAAGCGCGCCAAATCAACGAGCTTGCGCGCGTCCGCAACCAAGCCGCTTGACGACGCCGCAATGTGGCCGTCGATTTGAAACACTTTCTCGTGAGACTGGCCCACGATCAAATTCGAGGACAAGCGCTTGTGAGCGAGCAAGACGACTCCGTCTTTGCACACCATGCCGATGCTGGTGCTGCCGGTTTTAACCGCTTCACGAGCGTACTCTACCTGAAACAACCTGCCGTCAGGCGAGAAAACCGTTATTGCACGGTCGTAAGCCTGCTGCGCGGGAGGATACACTATCAACCACCCCTAATATCAAACATTAAACCAAAACTAAGAAAGAAGCCCGGGCAACCCGGTTGAATCTCTTTTTTTTCTTTCCCTTCAACGCTATAAATTTGCCTCAACGCCTTTTTATTCCTTTACTCTCAGCCAGCCCGCTGAAAGCAAACCATTTTCTTTCGTCTTTTCTTTTGGATTTCATGGCTCAAATCAAAGTCGTAAATCCCGCGAATTCAAAGGTTGTCGGCGCTATCCAGCCGTACGGCAAAAAACAAGTCGATTCGGCAGTCAAGAAAGCGCGCACGGGCTTCAAGGAATGGGCTGAAACCGACTTTTCAGACAAGCGTAAAATACTGCTGAAATACAGTTCGCTTCTAGGCAAACGCAAGAAGGAACTCGCGGAAAGCGCAACCGCGCAAATGGGTAAGCCGATAACGCAGAGTTTGGGAGATGCAATCGACGCGAGTCAAGAAACCAAGTGGTTCGTAAACAATGCCGAGAAAGCGCTCGCCTCGGAGAAAATCGACGCTAAAAGCACGCTTGCTTGGGAACCGGTAGGCGTTGTTGCGTGTATTAAAGCATGGAATTTTCCTATTGACTTGGTTTCGTGGTCTGCTGTTCCAGCGCTAATGGCGGGAAACACTATTGTTTTCAAGCATTCCGAACTCACGCCATTCAGCGGCAGGCAGTTGACCGCATTGATGCACGAAGCCGGAGTGCCGGAAAACGCTTTCGTCTTAATCGAAGGCGCTGGCGAAACAGGCCGCGCGCTGGTGGACTCCGACGTTGACTGCGTTTCATTCACCGGCTCATCGAAAACCGGCCTTGAAATCGCAGCCAAGTGCGGCGCGCGCTTGGTGAAAAGCGTGCTTGAACTCGGCGGAAGCTCGCCGGCAGTTGTTTTCGGAGACGCGGATTTCGATTACGCGGTTCAAATGGTTTTAGCCAGCCGCTTCGGCAATTGCGGGCAAGCTTGTTCATCGGCTAAACGCTTGATTGTGCATTCTTCAATAGCCGAGCAATTCATTGACGCGGTTAAGGAGAAAGCAGAAGCGCTCGCATTAGGCGACCCGATGGACAAGCGCACTGCAATCGGCCCGCTCGCGAGCTTCAAGCAACTCAAAAAGCTGGAAAAGCAAGTTGCTGACGCGAAGAGAAAGAAAGCGAAGATAATTCTCGGAGGAAAACGACCGCAAGGAAAAGAATTCGCTAAAGGCGCTTTCTTCGAACCGACGCTGTTGACGGCTCCGCGCAATTCAGCGGTATGGCGCGAGGAAACTTTCGGCCCTGTGCTGGCAATCCGGACTTTCAAAGCCGAGCGCGAGGCAATCGAGTTGGCGAACGACACGGCTTACGGCTTGAGCGCGCAAGTTTACACGCGGGACTGGGAAAAAGGGCGGCGGGTCGCGTCAAAAATAATCGCGGGCAGTGTTTTCGTTAACGCGCAGTGGGCGGGGGTAGGTAAATGCCCGTGGTTCGGTGTGAAGCAAAGCGGCTGGGGCTTTGAGGGAATGGCTTACGGATTCCGCGAGTTCGCGCGCCCCAAGCACTTGTTCGTTAACCCCTAGCCCACTGGAAACGAGCTCCCGACAACTTTTTAATTGGCTGCGCGCTGCATACTATAGCCCATGGTTGAGAAAAAGTTTTATTTAAACTCCAAGTCGGGGAAACTACAGCGGATAGGCTTGCGGGCGCAAATCGTTTCCTTTCTCATAGAGAACGGCATTGAAAAAGGCAACGCGCTTAACGACCCAAGCGACCGCAACAAGGTAATCGTGGCTGTAAGCTTTACCTCCAACCCCCCGAAAGCGGAGACGGAAATCAAGGAAATCGAGCGAATTGAAAAAGCGTTGGTTGATCACTTAAACAGCCTTTCAGCGCTCGACGAGCAGTGCTACCACCAAATGCCGAGTGACATAACCGGGTCCGAGTTGCACAACTTGAGCAACCCGCGTTCCATAACCGTGATGGACTTGCAGAAATTATCTGCTTCATTAATGCTTGAACAAACCAGCAAAGGCGTCGGAGCCATGCTTTTTCTAACCGAAACCCTCAAGCCGTTGACTAGACTGCCGGAAAGCATTGATAAGCTAAGCACTTTACCGGAAAGCATAAACAAAATGCAAGCAAGCATGGACCGGCTAAGCGCTTTGCCTGCCAGCATGGACAAGCTGAGCCGTCTTCCTGAAAGTATTGACAAGTTACGGGACGCAATCGCCAGAAAGTAGAACACTACTTTAAACTACCTGAAACGAGCTGCAGGCGTAGCGCAATGTCCTTGCCTTCGAAAAAGCGCTTTAAGGCAATTGCAGCAACCACTTCGTCAACGCCCGCCGAGCTGCAGCGAAGCCAAAAAACCTGCGCGGCCTCGTCGAACTTGCGGAATTCCACTCTGTGCTTCGCGATTCCGTTAGAGCCGATTACTTGAACGAGCGCTTCCTCGACGAGCTTGCGCGCGTCCTGCTCGCCGAGCTTGGCGCCGCATTCAACCGCGAATCTCAAAAAACGATTTTTCTGCTTCATCGTAAATTCTCCTTAAGCCAAATCGCCATTTTACCGTAAGCAATATCACGCGGCCCGGTTTTAATCCTCTCGTCAAACGGAATCTCGCTGTAAGTCCTTGTTTCGCCGTCTGGAACGAAAATCTGGTTGTACGGCAACGGATCGCTCCCGAATTCCAGGTCGCGCTCGACTATCCTGCCTTTGACTGCACCATCAAAGTAAAACGGGTCGCGTTCTGCATCAACAACCAAGCCAACCATTACAACGAACCTCGCGCCACGGTCCTCGCCTTCAAGCAGTTTTTGAAAACCCTTGTTTTCGATTGTTTTCGAAGCGAATTTCGTGTAAGTGCCGGGAAAATCCGGATACGCATCGAGAAACAAGCCAGTGTCTTCAACGCAAAAAAGCGGCTTTACGCCGAGCTCGAGTGCTTGCTTGGCTTTTTCCAAAACCGTCTCGCGCTGCTTGAGCGTTTTCGGCTCGCGCAACTCCTCGGCAACAATCTCAACTTGAAAACCGTGGCTCTCGAGAACGCGCGAAACCTGCGCGTGCTTGCCGTGGTTTTTTGAAACGAATTTAATCTTCATTCCACTTCACCTAAAAACGCCGACGCCCTCTTGCCGATGCAGTGTCCTGCGAGCTCTTGCGTCAAACCCAGCAATACCCCGACCGCGATTACCTCGCGCGGGCTCTTCAACTCTGCTTCCTCGCTCGCGTCGGAAACCAAGACAAAACTCGTTTTCAACTTGACGCAGCGCTTGACGAATTCGCCAACTCGCCGAATCCTCTTCGCTTTCTCGGCCGGGCGCTCGCACAGCAAGTAAGCAACCGGAATCTCGAACACGCAGTCGTGTTCCTTTACCGCGCGAATCAAGCCGTCGTCGCGCTGGTAATTGCGCACGAAAACCGGGTTGATTAAAACGCGCGCGCGCAAGCACGCTTTCCTAAGCAAATCACTGGACTTGCCTTCAACTGACTGGAGCCCGCTTGTTTTAACGAGCTTCAAGTCCCCGCTCTTGCGCAAAACAACGTGCAACGGAGTTACGGCGCGCGAAAAACCGAGTTCTCGCGCCTTGCTTTCAAGCGCCTTGACCCTTAAATGCAAGTCAATGAATTCAGCCATTGAGTTCGCGCAAAATAACTTCGTAATACGAGTGCGAGCCGTCGTCGCCGACCCAGTAACTGTTAATAATTTCCATGTTGCGGTGGCCGCGCCATGCTTTTTGCTCGGCGAACCACTGCCACGACTTGCCGGGGTTCTCGCGCTTGCGGTTCTTGCCGGGCTTGCGCCCCATGACCGGGCTCCGGCGCACGCGCTTGCCGCGCTTTACTTTCACGCGCACTATCGCGAATCCTTTCTTGGCTTTGTACCCGAGTGCGCGCGCCCTAAGCGGGTTAGTCGGCTTTGCAGCGCGCTGAACCGTTTTTTGTTTCCTCCACGCGGTCAAGCGGGATTTGAATGCTTCGCTGCGCTTGCTCGCGGCTTGCGTAAAACTTTTTTGAACGTACCTGTACATACCCAATTTCAACACCTTTAATGTGTTCTCATTCAGGACCGCCAGAGACGCGGGTTTCCCACAACTTCGAACGAGAATAATAGTCGCGTTACTGGTTTTAAAGGCTTTGCCGATGGAAGCAGAGCGCTATAAAAACCCGTTTCGAGTTAATTCAAGCATGGAAAACCGGTCTTATGTCGCCTTGGGCGTGGGAGTAATCGTTTTGATAGCTGTTTTGTTTTTCATGAGTTCAGTAATGTTTTTGCGCGGCGGTTTAGGCGCTGCGTCACCCAGCTTTTCTACTGCAGGCGGAGTGTCCGCGAGCCAACCGACTTACCACGTCTTCAACTTCGCCAATTCCATGGCCTTAGGGTTTTTGATACTGCTCGGGGGCGTAACCGCGCTAGTCGTAATAGCAAGGCTGTCTGAAAAAACGCATTCCTTGCTGGCGTTGCTGTTGTATACCCTCGGTATAATATTCATTTTCGCAAGTGCAACCATCTTCTTTTTCGGGATTCACGACTTGATCAGTTTCAGCGGAGTAGGTGAAACCACGGTTCAGCCCACGTTCACGCAACAGTACGGCTGGCTTATTGAAAGCGTGGTTTTCGCAATACTCGGAGCAGCCGGAGTTTGGGGCGGGGAATTCGTCAGGAAGCGCGAGCAGGAAACCGGTTCATTGTATTACCTTGCTTTAACGCCGCCGGCCATGGTTTGCGCCTTGCTCGCTTTAGGCGTGTTCTTATTCAACATGATTTTATTGACTACATCCAGCTATTCCGAAGGACTAGAATGGATTATAGAAGTATTGCTGTTCTCAATCGTTGCCTTGCTCGCGTTCAATAAAATAGACGCAATGCGAAGGGAACGCGGGGAAACACAGCCTTGGCGCACGTATCCCTTGCTCGGCATTGGATACTTGATGGCGCTATCTGCGTTTGTTTTATTCACCATGACCGTGAAACTGCTTTTAGACGCATCAGGCGGTAACGGGACTAACACTGCTTGGATTATAGCTGACACCGCGATATTCGCGTTAATCGGATTCGGCTCTTTTTACTTGGCTGATTTCCTGGAGAAAACGCACGCCAAGGAAAAATCCGCTCTTGCGTACCCTTTTGCCTTGATCGGATTTTTGTTCGTCTTGATAGCTACTATCACGTTCATACCCGGATTCGACAGCTGGATTCAATCCAACATCACTGCGGCGGACTACAAGGCATCGTTCGCGTGGATTGTTGAAACCGCGTTGTACGGATTAATAGGTTTCATGTTCATGCGAGCCAGCGATGCAATGCGCAACACAACCGGTTTGAACACTGCATTGCGTTTGTCGGGAGGCTTGATTTGGCTTACCGCGTTCTTCAACTTCTTCATCGCAGTCGAAAGCTTGTTTAATCCCTCGGACTCCGGGATACTTGGTTTCCGCGTGCTAGTGCACGGCTTGGTTGCGCTCGCATTGTTGTGGTACGCGGACAAGAAAGGCGGGAACGTCTTGGCTAAAGTACTGGCTTATTCGGGCGTGTTATTGTTGCTGTTTACTCTGCTCGCGTTGGTTCTCGGACTGCATGAGATGTTGTACAACACTCAAGCGAACGCGGACTGGCTGGTTAGAACCGGAATTTACGTGGTTACCGGCGTTGTCTTGCTCGTGGTAGGAAACTATTTGAATCCGTTGATTAAGCCGAAGACACCGACGGTAAAGCAAAAAGCAAGGTTATAAGCCGAGACTCGCCTTGCGCCTCTTGTTGAGGTAGTACGCAACGAGTCCGATAACGGCAACCGCGAGCATTAACAAAATCGCCTGCTCTTTGAAAGCCATTATCTGCGTTCCGACCCACGCGAGCAGGAACGCACGCGGAATAGTGCCGATGAAAGTGAATGCGATAAACGTCTTGAAATCGAATTTCAGGATTCCGCTGGTTATGGAGAATACTTTGAACGGAATGAACGGAATCAAGCGCGAAACGAGAATGGTCCAGCCCCCGTACTTCTTGAATTTTTGTTCCGCTTTCAAAACGCGGTCGTTTGTAACGAACAAGTACGGCCCGATTTTATCCACTACCGGCCTGCCGCCCAGCTTTCCAATGTAATACCCAACCGCTGCGCCGAGAGTCGAGCCGATCGTTCCCCAAATCGCTACGTCGATCGGGCTGAAGCCCATCAGTCCCGCGGTAACCAGAATCAATTCCGACGGAATCGGAACAATCGAGGATTCCAAAAACATGCCGAGCATTATGCCGGGGCCGCCTAGAGACAGAATCAACGGCTTCAGGAAGTCCCAGAAATACGCTTCGATTTCGGTTAAAAACGGAATCATCAGAAACGAATAATAGCGGGCGGCATATTAATTATTGCATGCCGAATAAAGCGGGAGAAATGTTTTACGAAAGAGTAGCTGGTATCCGGGAGGGTATTGCCAGAAAGACCGGGACTGGCGTGGTGCGCATTACTCCCGGCAAGGGCTTTACTCTCGAAGACGTTGAAAACGCGATTACGATGCATGTTGCCGGCGTTGAGGAAGACCGGGGAAACAAACTAAAAAAAACCGTTATAGGCAAGATTGCTAGTGAGAGAAACGCGTTGAAAATAACGTTTAGCGTTAAACAATAAGTGATTTTGAAATGCCTAAGGAAGCAGCTGAAGAATTCTGTAAAACCGCGAAAACACTGCAGGATATTGAAGTTGAAATAAAGCACGAGCAGGGCTTCGTTAGCAGGGTAACGATTAGAAACCCGAAATCGGTGATGCCGGTTTTCTTGAAGCAAAACGCGGATAAAATAATCGGAAAAAGAAACGAGTTTTTCAAAAGGATTTACGAGTCAAACCGCCGAGCAGGCGAAGCTGACCCGGATGGGCCGATTAAACTAACCTGCGAAGTCCATGAAAGCGAGGAAAAACCTGGCGGCACGTTGTTCGAGGACGGGGTCCGTACCCTGATTTTCACTTTTAAGGTTGTCGAACACTAGGTTTTTAAACGAAAACATTCCAATTAGTTTTCTTCTATTGCTTTAGAGATTAACGAAACAAGCTGATTAAAAATGGCAGGAATAAGACCGGCTAAAACCATTCGCGACTTGAAGGCGCAGCCCTGGACGCGCACGAGCAGGCGCAGACCGCGCAAGAGCTTCGTGAAAGGCGTTCCGCACACGAAAATCAGGCAGTTCAACATGGGTTCCGACAAGCGCTATGACTTTGAAATAACGCTCGTTGCGCGCGAGGGAATTCAGTTGCGCGACAACTCGATTGAAGCCGCGCGCATGGCCGCCAACAAAGTGCTGGAAAAAGAGATTCCCGCCAACTACTTTTTGCAAGTCGTTTCCTACCCGCACGTTGTTTTGCGCGAGCACAGCGCAATGGGAGTTGCCGGAGCAGACAGAATCTCTAAGGGAATGAAGCGCGCTTTCGGCAAGCCTAAAGGCCGCCTCGCACGCGTGCGAAAAGGCAAAGTCGTGTTTCTGGTTCGCGTTTACAAGACCGCCGAGAGAACGGTGAAGAAAGCGCTGAAGCGCGCATCGATTAAGCTCAGCGGCCATTACGACGTTAAAGTCCGTGACATTACCAAGGACGCAATTAACTTGGCGCGCAGCACCGAGGCCGAAGTCATTGAAGCAGTTGCAGAAATTGCACCGATCAAGGAAGCAAAGGTTGAAGGCGAAGCAGTGGCTGCAATCGAGGGCGAAGCCGGGGAAAAGAAGGAAGACGGCAAGCCGGCTGCAGCAGATGAAAAGAAGCCTGAAGCTAAAGGAAAGGCTGCAGAAAAGAAGAAGTAGTTTCCTTACTTAGACTCGAAAACCTTGTTTTTCCTGGCGTAAAACACTACGCCGGCAGTGATTATTCCGAATCCTATTGCGTACACGAAGCCGTCGGCGAAAGCCGCTTTCTCCGGCGGAGCCAAAGGCACGTTGTCTTGGTCGGCGTAAGAAAACACGTCGTTGCCGTTGAAGGGATCGTTCAAGAACAGAACCACGGCGTAAGCGGCGAACAGCAGTACCGCGATTACAACCACGTTCATTTTCGCGTTCATGAGTAATTCACTTTTATTTTTATCGGATATAAAGCTTATTTCTTGGTTAACTTTGTTAAACGGTAGTACGCTTTAAGCGGTTCGATCCACGGCTCAGCTATTTCAATTCTGGTGCCTAATGAATCCTGGCGGGCCTCGAGAACGCCGTAGCCTTTTCCCGGTCCTAACCGGTCGAAAATCGGGCGAAGGAGCTTAATTGTTCTTTTGTTTAAAGCACGCTGTCCGCCAATAGAACGTTTTTTGATTTCAGTGCCTGCCTTTGTTTTTTTGTCGGTCGAGCGCCAGGTAACATTGTTGCTTCCGCGGCCTATTTGGATTAACGCGGGGTTGCCGTTTTTGTCAAATAAAAATTTAAACGCCGTGTTTAGATCCTCGGGCGTAAGAAATTTCGGCAACCGCTCTTGTTCAGCCAAGGAAATAACAACTTTCGGCGAAGTCTCCCCGGATTCCGCTAGCGCTTTAGCATGTAATCTTTCGGTTTCTAACAACTGCGTAACCAACCTGTGCACGTACACTCGCCTCTCAAAAACATAGACGTGCAACGCTTTTATAGGCTTTCACCGTAATGCAAAGCGGGTTCGTGGTTTAATGAAGAGAGTCTATTGGTTTAGTGAAATAAGCAAGGACAACTTGGCTATAGCCGGCGGCAAAGGCGCGAATTTAGGGGAAATTATGAACGCTGGCTTTCCAGTGCCCGACGGGTTCGTTGTCAGTGCGGAAGCTTATTTCGAGTTTATTAAGGAAAACGGAATCGACCGCGTGATTCAAGAGCATGCGGGGAACCTGAACGTGGATGATAACGAGGCGTTGAACCGCGCGAGCGAGGAAATCAAGAAAGCGATTTTGAAGGGAACCGCTAAAGCCGAGACGCGCGCGGAAATCATTCGCAGTTACAACCGCTTGTGCGGGGTTTCCCTGATTCCCACTCGCAACCAGGAAGTGTACGTTGCAGTGAGGTCGAGCGCCACCGCAGAAGACTTGCCTGAAGCGAGTTTCGCGGGCCAGCAAGCCACTTTCTTGAACGTGAAAGGCGCGGATGACTTGGTTAATGCGGTGCGAAAATGCTGGGCGAGCTTGTTTGAGGCGCGCGCGATCTACTACCGCGAGCAAAACGGTTTCGAGCACTTGAAAGTCGGGTTGTGCGCCATAGTGCAGAAAATGGTGCAAAGCGACATCAGCGGAGTCATGTTCACCGTTGACCCGGTAACGAACAACGAGGACACTATAGTGATAGAAAGCGGGTTCGGCCTTGGCGAAGCAATCGTCTCCGGGCAGATTACGCCCGATCGTTACATCGTGGACAAGAACACGGGTAAGATAATTGAGAAAACGATTAACGAGCAGGAAATGATGATTACGCGAGTTGGCGAGAAAACCGAGCACGTGGATGTTCCGGAAGAGCTGAGGGAAAAACAAAAACTCGGGGATGACGAGATTGAAACTCTCGCGCAATACGGCTTGCGAATTGAGGAGCACTACGGTTTCCCGCAAGACATTGAGTGGGCGGTAGAAGGCCGCAAGATGTACATCGTGCAAAGCCGGGCGATTACCACGCTGAACAAGACGAAGCAGGTCGCGGCCAAGGCAAAGGAAGACGCCGAGCCGATTGACGAGTTAATGCAGGATTTTGGCGCAAGCGAAGAACGCGGTGAAGAAATGCAGGAAGAACAGGAAGCGAGCGAGGAGGAAGTATTGCTTAAGGGCTTGAGCGCGTCGCCGGGAATCGCGGGCGGTAAAGTCACTATTGTTTCAGACGAGAAAAACGCTTACAAAGTCAAGCAAGGCGATGTGCTTGTTGCGAAAATGACGTCGCCGGATTTCGTTCCCGCGATGAAGAGGGCGGCGGCTATTGTCACTGATGAAGGCGGGAGCACGAGCCACGCCGCCATAGTTTCGCGCGAATTAGGTGTTCCGTGCATTGTCGGCACCCAGAAAGCCACTAAAATCCTTAAGGACGGCCAAAAGATTACGGTTGATGCAACGCGCGGCATTGTTTACGCGGGTTTGCCGAGCGAGGCGCAGAAAGCGGAAGCGCACGAAATACAGCAGGCACCGGCTGCAGGCGGGAAAGTGATTACCGGAACCAAGATTTACGTTAATCTAGCTGAGCCCGAGGCAGCTGAACGCGTGGCAAAGCGCGACGTTGACGGAATCGGCTTGTTGCGCGCCGAGTTCATGGTTGCGGGATTAGGCGTTCACCCGCGCGCGCTAATCAAACAAGGCAGACAACAGGAATTCATTGACGCGCTCGCTAAGGGATTGCGCAAGGTGTGCGCAGCGTTTTACCCGCGCAAGGTAACTTACCGCGCAACCGACTTCAAGACCGACGAGTACAAGAATTTGAAAGGCGGGGAGGAATTCGAGCCGCACGAGGATAACCCGATGATCGGGTTCCGCGGGTGCTTCCGTTACCTCAAGGACGCGGAAGTGTTCAATCTAGAGCTCGAGGCAATCAAGAAAGTGCGAAACCAGTACGGCTTGAAGAAT
>JAZDMM010000046.1:0-2582 GCA_043800965.1 Microcaldota archaeon
ATTGTCAATTCAGTGTAAGACGAGTAAACCAGGAGTATGCTGATATTGCTGCCTGCCAGCAAGCCGGCGTAGTATTCCAGCGCGCCGCACGAGTCTTCAAAAATTTCAGCGTCAAACGAAATGGAGAGCGTGGCACATCCTTCGCGCACGGACATAACGTCTTTTTTGGGAGTCAAAGCCAGAACATCTTTTAGATTGGATTGGTCAACGACGATGGAGTAATACTCTTGCCGCGGGATCGCCACTATTCGCGACCCTCTCAAGCCGTCGAGTTTTTGCATTAGCGCGCATAATTTTGCGGGGAGATCCGGCAAGCGGGCAAGGTGAACTAAAACAACGTTGTCTTTCATGAAAATCTTGCTTGACCGCAGTAAGTCCATCATGAGTTTGCGGTCAAACCCGCCGGCTACCTTACCCAAGTTAGCGCGACGGATTGCAACGAAAACCGCTTCCTGAGTAACCGACCCGCCGAGCTTGCGCTCTACTATTGGCTTGATCAAGCGCGCCAACGCGGAGTAATTCACTAATCTTTGCTTTAGCGGAACATGCAGGTACGGCATTTCGCGCAAGGTGTCAACAACCGCGTCAGTAGTCGAATAGCTCATTTTCCTCCTAGCTTTAAATTGACGACCGGAGTTTAAAAATAAGGTGGGCGTTAATGGGCACTGAAGAAAACAAAATAGTCAGGTATTTGTTTGAAGCCGGAGAGCTCAAGCGCGAGAAAAGAACCGGCTGGTGGCACGCGGGAGTAAAAGACCCGGAGAGCGTTGCAGAGCACTCCATGAGAACCGCGGTTATCGCGCTCCTGCTCGCTGAAAAAAGGAAAATGCCTAATCCCGAGCGCTTGGCGGCTGCCGCATTGCTTCACGACTTGCATGAAGCGCGCTTGGGCGACCGGCACAAGATCGCAGCGCGGTATGATGCGGGGGAAAGGCGAAAGCAGGTAGAGCGCGTTACAGAAGAGCAGTGTAGTGTTTTACCCGCCGGATTAAAGAAGTACGTTCAAGGGATTTTAGAGTTGAATCAAGGCGAGCGCGTTATTGTGCGGGACGCGGACTTGCTTGAAAACGCGCTTCAAGCCCGTGAGTACTACGACATCGGTTTCAAGGAAAGCTGGCACTGGATAGAAAGAATAGAACTAGCGCTCGCCACGCCTGAAGCCAAGGCTTTGCTTAAGGAATTGAAGAAAACGAGTTCGTTCAGTTGGTGGCACGATTTGAAGCTGCCGGTTCAGAAAAAGACGTAGATAACCGCCAAAGTAAGGACAATCCACCAATACGTTCCTTCCCCGACTATTGAAAAATAAGACCCCAACGGGTTAAACAGGAATTCAACTATGTTTCCCAATAGTACGATTAACGTATTGGAAACGACTTCTAACAAGCTGAAAATTCCGCCGATCATCTAAAACCAATAAAAAACGTGCCGAACCGGCTTTAAAACAGTTACGCGAGCCGGCGGGCCAAGGGAAGTATTGCCCCGCACTTTTTGCACGTTTTTTCCTTGTGCTTCCAGTCTAACTCGAAATCCGTGCCGCTGCAGTCTGGGCAAGCGCGCGCTTCAGCCTTGTGAAACTCCTTCCACGTCTGTTTTGAATCGCCTTCAACGTATTTTCCAAAGGAATATTTACGCGCTTCCGGTTTTCCCGCCTCTTCTTTCTTAGGCTCGCGCTCGTCCGGAGTTTCGAAAAGATTGTGGCTATTGCACCGCGGGCAAGAGCGTTTTCCGTCGGCGTAGAAAGAGTATTTACAGTTCTTGCAGAAAAACTTCAATTGGCAACCCTAACTAGTTTTATTATACTTTAAGTTATTTAATTGGTTGCTTTATGGCAGTCGTCCTATTGGTTTTGGATGGTTGGGGAATTGCCCCGCCAGGGCCCGGCAACGCAGTGGGCTTGGCTAAAAAGCCTAATTTCGATTTCCTCTGGAGCCACGCACCTCACACGGCAATAGGCGCCGGCGGGCAAAGCATTCGCCTCGACCCCGGGCACCAAGGCGCTTCCGAAATCGGGCACCTGATTATGGGCGCGGGCCGCAACAACGTTCTACCGCAGCAAATAATTTACCACGCGTTCAAGACCGGCGGCTTTGGAAAAAACAAGGCGTATTTGACGGCAATCAAGAGTGCGGCCAAGAAAAACAAAGCACTACATTTAATGGGCTTGCTTAGCGATAAGGGCGTGCACTGCTACGACTGGATGTTTCACGAATTAATCAAAGTCGCGGCTGAAAACGGCGTTGAAAAACTATTCGTTCACGTTTTCACCGACGGCCGCGACACGCACCAAAAAAAAGCGTTAAAGTACGTTAGACGGCTGGAAGCAATAACGAAACAATTCAAACTAGGCAGAATTGCAACGGTCACCGGGCGGTACTGGGCTATGGACCGCGACCGCAGGTGGGACCGCGTCGAGAAAGTGTTTAACTGCATAGTCAACGGCAAAGGCGAGTTCACTGCGAAAAGCGGGGCCGGAGCAATTGAAAACGCTTACGCGCGCGCCGACAAAGACCTCGCTAACGGCGAAGAGTTTGTTGAAACCGACGAATTCATCAAACCAACCGTAATCGTTGACTCGAAAAAGA